>CAZKCY010000072.1:0-8690 GCA_964551155.1 uncultured Marinimicrobium sp.
CAGGTTCCAGGCCGGCCCGCTCGGCCACGGAGTTTGGTTCAACTTCCCCCACTATGGGTATGGCGCCAGTAACCCCAGGCAGCATCAAAATCCAAAACAACAGTATGGCTAGAATAAAATTGGCAACCGGCCCCGCTGCGACCACCGCGATTCTCTGCCAAACATTTTTGCGGTTAAAAGCCCGATGAAGCTGATCCTCAGGCACTTCGCCCTCGCGCTCGTCGAGCATTTTTACGTAGCCGCCCAAGGGAATAGCCGCAATGGCAAATTCGGTGCCTTGGCGGTCCCGCCAACGCAGTAAAATTTTTCCAAAGCCAATCGAAAAGCGTAGAACTTTCACGCCACAGCGGCGCGCAACGTAAAAGTGGCCAAATTCGTGCACTGTTACCAGTACTGCAAGGGCCACTAAAAACCAGATTATTGTCTGAACTAATGCCACGAAAACCTCTTACAGGGCGTCGATCAGCTGCCGCGCCAGGCTGCGCGCCTCTGAATCCGCGTTTTGGACAACCGCCAGAGCGTCCGGTTCATAAATCGGCAATCGCTCAAGCACTTCGGCGATAACTTCAGCTATCTGATCGAACCGAATACGCCGATCGAGAAACGCCTGTACGGCAACTTCATTGGCGGCATTGAGCAGCGCGGGAGCGGTAGCGCCAGTCTCAGCCGCTTGGCGCGCCAGGTTCAGACAGGGAAAGCGCTGATAATCCGGCGGGCTGAAATCCAGCCGTGCCGTGGTGATCAAATCCAGACTGGCTACGCCCGAATCAATTCGTTCGGGCCAGGCCAGAGCGTGAGCGATAGGCGTACGCATGTCTGGGTTCCCCAGTTGCGCCAGCACCGACCCATCGGTGTATTCGACCATGGAATGAATGACACTCTGCGGGTGCACCACTATGTCAATTTGATCGGGGCGAGCATTGAACAGCCAGCAGGCCTCAATCAGCTCCAGGCCCTTGTTCATCATGCTGGCCGAATCCACCGAAATCTTCTGCCCCATGCTCCAGTTCGGATGGGCGCAAGCTTGCTCGGGTGTAACACGCGCCAAATCTTCGCTCTTAGTATGAAGGAAAGGCCCACCCGAGGCGGTGAGCAGAATTCGCCGCACACCTCCTTTGGTGAGCCCCCCGGCCATACAGTCCGCGCCTTGATTGGGCAAACACTGGAAGATGGCGTTGTGCTCGCTATCGATAGGCAATAGGGTCGCGCCATGCTCGGCCACAGCCCGAGTAAACAGGCCGCCGGCCATTACCAAAGCCTCTTTGTTGGCAAGCAATACCTTCTTACCGGCCCTGACCGCGGCAAGGCTCGGCAACAAACCGGCTGCGCCCACTATGGCGGCCATGACGATGTCGACCTCGGCATGGGCGGCAACCTGATTCAAAGCCTCCTCGCCATGCAAGACTTCAGTGCCGCAGCCTTGTGCACGCAGGCTCTGCTCCAGTGCTAAAGCGGCGGCCCCGTCGCTCATTACGGCATAGCGAGGCCGGTACGTTAGACACTGTTTTGCGAGTGGCTGCCACTGCCGCTGAGCGGTGAGCGCGAACACCCTGAAACGTTCCGGGTGCCGGCCGAGCACGTCCAAAGTACTGACGCCGATGGAGCCGGTAGCACCGAGTATTGTTACCCACTGCACGGACGTCACCCCGGCATCCAGCCGCTAACCAAAACCGCTAGGGCAAACACTGGCGCCGCCGCGGTCAAACTGTCCACTCGGTCCAAAAGACCACCGTGACCCGGCAGGAGCGCACTGCTGTCTTTGATGCCTCTGTGTCTTTTGAGCATACTTTCCTGCAAGTCGCCTAAAATCGAAACCAGCGCTGTGGGAATTACAATCGCGAACAGCAACACAAGACTGCCGCCCCAAATCGACCAGACCAGCAGGCTCAGAATAATATTGGCCGTCACTCCGCCAGCCACGCCTTCCCAAGTTTTGCCCGGACTGACCGCAGGGGCCAGTTTGGTTTTACCCCAGCGACGACCAGCGAAATAGCCACCGGTATCTGAACAAATAACCGTGGCGATGAGCAGCAGAATCAGGCCTATGCCGTTATCCTGGGCCCGCAAATACACTAGCCCGACCCAGGCGGGCGTCAATACCAGAAAACCCATAAGGGCGCGCACTGTGCGGCTGCGCCAAAGCAACGCACTTTGCGGATAAGTCTGCACCCACAAGAGCGCCAAAGCCCACCAGGTGCAGGCAATGGTCAACAGAATCTTGAACGCCTGAACCGTCGATTCGCCGAGCGGGGCCTCGAGCTGTGCAACCCGGAGATAGACAGCGCCAAAAGCCAGCACCAGCCCCATAGCCAAGACATAGACGAGTCTCTGCCACAAGGCGCTTAAGCCAGCCAGATTGGCCCACTCCCAGGCTGCAATCAGCACTACCGTTGCCATAAACGCCGCAAACAGCGGCGTGGGCAGGTATACCAAGGCCGCGAGGAAAACCGCCATCATAACGATGGCGGTAATCAGCCGTTGTTTAAGCATGATGCAGTCCCTTTTGATTGACCTTAGCCTGCGCTGAAGTGTTGCTCACTTGGTCGCCGGTGAGCCCGAAGCGCCTTTGGCGGCGACTGAAATCTTCTGCCGCGAGATTCAGATCGGAGGCTCCGAAATCAGGCCAAAGCACAGGAGTGAAATAAAGTTCGGCGTAGGCGCACTGCCAGAGTAGAAAATTGCTGATGCGCTGCTCGCCCCCGGTACGGATTAATAGGTCCGGGGCAGGCAAATCAGACATAGAGGTATATGAGTGCAGCGCATGCTCGTCAATCTCCGAGGCGTCCAAATCTCCCGCCGCTACTCGTTCAGCCAATTGGCGCGCGGCCCGGGCAATATCCCATCGACCGCCGTAATCAGCTGCTATGACCAGCGTCGTGGTGCCCTCTCGAGTCGTATCCTCGGCCGTTGCTATGGCTTTTTGCAAGCGCGGGCTGAAGCGCTCGCGGTTACCGATCACTTTGAGGCGCACGTTTTTTTTGCGCAGTTCTTTGCTTTCCTGCTTTAAGTAGCCCAAAAACAACGACATCAGAGCCTCGACTTCCCTCGAAGGCCGCTTCCAGTTCTCGCTACTGAAGGCAAACAGGGTCAGCACTTCGACGCCGAGCTCCTGACAAGCACCCATGACATCCCGAATGCGCTCGACACCTACCTTGTGACCGGCGATGCCCGACATGCCCCGTTGTTTTGCCCAGCGGTTGTTGCCATCCATGATGATAGCGATATGGCGCAGGGAATTACTGCTCACTATGCGACTCCTGGGGACTTTCCTGGGGCTTTTAAAATGCTCAATCACAGACAAAGCATTCAGCTAAAGGCCCGCCAACCGCCGGACCTTTGGCTCTAGCAGATTAAATAGCCATCAAGTCTGTTTCTTTGGCACTCAGCGCCTTGTCCACTTCAGCTATGTATTTATCGGTTATTTTTTGAACATCATCTTGAAAGCGGTGCTCTTCATCTTCGCTGACTTCCTTTTCCTTGACCAAAGCCTTTACTTCCGAAAGCACGTCGCGCCGGACATTGCGGATCGAGACCCGGGCGCTTTCAGCTTCGGCACGGGCCTGCTTGATAAAGGTCTT
The DNA here is from genome assembly GCA_964551155.1 of uncultured Marinimicrobium sp. Taxonomy (GTDB): domain Bacteria; phylum Pseudomonadota; class Gammaproteobacteria; order Pseudomonadales; family Cellvibrionaceae; genus CAZKCY01. The sequence continues at coordinate 3,579 of CAZKCY010000072.1, forward strand.
GCGGGTCTCTTCCGTCAGCGCGGGCATGGGCAGGCGAATGGTACCACCGGCCGTCGAAGGGTTAAGACCCAGATCCGACTTCATGATCGCTTTTTCAATTTCCGGAACCAGCTGCTTTTCCCAGGGGGAAATGCTGAGCGTGCGCGCATCTTCAACGTTGACGTTGGCCACTTGGTTCAAAGGCATCTCCGAACCGTAATAAGGCACCATAATACCGTCGAGAATATTCGGATGAGCGCGGCCCGTGCGGATTTTGTTGAAATGGTTGGCGAGCGAGTCCAAGGACTTGGACATACGTTTTTCGGCGTCTTTCTTTAAGTCATTAAGCATGATTCTTGCCCTCTTCTATCAGGGTGCCTTCGTCACTACCCACAACAATATTGAGCAGCGCGCCGGTTTTGTTCATACGAAACACCCGCACCGGCATGTCATGCTCCCGGCACAGGCAGATCGCGGTAAGATCCATTACCCCGAGCTTGCGCTCGAGCACTTGATCGTAGGTCAAGCGATCGTATTTGGTAGCCGTTGAATCCTTCATGGGATCGGCTGAATAAACACCGTCCACCTTGGTCGCCTTGAGCACTATATCCGCTTCAACTTCAATGGCGCGCAGGCAGGCAGCCGAGTCAGTGGTAAAAAATGGATTGCCGGTACCGGCGGCGAAGATGACCACTTCGCCCAAACCCAGCGAGCGAATGGCGTGCCGACTGTCGTAGTGCTCGACTATACCGCTCATGGGAATAGCGGACATCACCCGCGATGAAATATTGGAGCGCTCGAGCGCATCGCGCAGCGCCAGGGCGTTCATCACCGTGGCCAGCATGCCCATGTGATCACCGGTCACTCGGTTGAGACCGGCGGTACTCAAAGCGGCGCCACGAAACAGATTGCCCCCGCCCACAACCAGACCTACCTGCACACCTATCCCGACCAGCTGGCCAATTTCAAGGGCCATTTTGTCCAGAACCTTGGGATCAATACCAAAGCCCTCTGAACCCATCAGCTCCTCGCCGCTGAGCTTAAGCAGGATACGTTTGTATTTTTTATCGCGTGCACTTGGCATGGTTAGTCTCCGAAATACAGGGGGCTATAGGGAATCTCAACTATGCCGAGTTGGCCAGCCTAAGCCGGCCAACCCTGACATTTACCGCTCCTGAAAACCTTAACCCTTGGATGAAGCCTTAACCTGAGCGGCGACTTCGTCGGCGAAATCAACGGTTTCCTTTTCAATGCCCTCACCCACTTCTAAACGCACAAAGCTGGTGACCGAGGCGCCGGCTTCCTGAGCCAGTTTACCCACGGTAATTTCCGGGTTTTTAACGAAAGGCTGCTCCAGCAAGCTGCTCTCTTTGAGGAACTTCTTAATCCGGCCACCCATCATCTTCTCGACGATTTCGGCAGGCTTGCCTTCCATATCGGGCTGGGCCTTAATGATTTCTTTCTCTTTCTCCACCAGCTCGGCGGGCATGTCTTCAGGCTTGACCACCTGAGGATTGACTGCGGCTATGTGCATGGAAATGTCGCGGGCCAGATCGGCGTTGCCGCCATCCAGCTGGGTAACCGCGGCAATGCGGTTGTTGGAGTGTACGTAGCCATCGACTACGCCGCCTTCAACCAGAATTACCCGGCGCACGGAGATGTTCTCGCCAATTTTTTGTACCAGAGCTTCACGCGCGCTTTCCAGATCGCCGTTCATCAGCTCTTTCACATCCAGCTGCTTACTGTCAAAAGCCTTGTCCACAACACTCTGAACAAAAGCCAGGAAGCCGGAGTCGCGTGCTACGAAGTCGGTTTCACTGTTCACTTCCAGTACTACGGCATAGCTGTTGTCGTCGGCGACTTTCATTGCCACAACGCCATCGGCGGCGGTGCGATCGGCCTTTTTGGCGGCCTTCAAACCACTGGCTTTGCGCAGGTTTTCAATCGCCAGCTCGACGTCACCATCGGCTTCTGAAAGCGCTTTTTTACATTCCAACATGCCCAGACCAGTGCGGTCGCGCAGTTCTTTTACCTGAGAAGCAGAGATAGCTGCCATGAATCTATCCTCTTGAGATTTGAGTGGCCTATTTAAACAGCCAACTTTAAACAAGTTTCTTTAAGTGACTGGCTTAAATAGGGGGCCTAAGTTCAAAATACTCGGCCCTGAAACGTGAATTGAATCCTAAAAAAAGGGGCCAGAGCCGCTTGGCCTGCCCCCTTTCGTTATCGCTGGGCACTCTTGCGACAAAGCTTGTGCGACAAAGCTTCGCTTCGCCCGAGACCTTACTGCTGAGCTTCGGACTCGCCTTCAGCGGCCACATACTCGTCTTTGTTGGGTACAGACTGAGCGGCTTGAAGACCTTCCTGACAGGCGTCGGCAATAGCGGTAACGTACAGTTTAACCGCGCGGATGGCGTCGTCGTTGCCCGGAATCACATAGTCGATGCCGTCGGGGTCGCTGTTGGTATCGACCACACCAATAATGGGGATACCCAGTTTGTTGGCTTCTTGAACGGCAATGCGCTCATGGTCGACGTCGACAATGAACAGCGCGTCGGGCAGACCAGCCATGTCCTTGATACCGCCGATGGAGCGCTCAAGCTTCTCCATGTCGCGGGTACGGGACAGAGCTTCACGCTTGGTCAGCTTGTCGAAGGTACCGTCCTGGCTCTGGGCTTCCAGCTCGCGGTAGCGGCGGATAGAGGCGCGGATGGTCTTGTAGTTGGTGAGCATGCCGCCCAACCAGCGATGGCTGACGTAGGGCATACCTACTCGCTCAGCTTGCTCTTTGATGGTCTTCTGGGCGGCGCGCTTGGTACCTACAAACAGAACTTTTTTCTTCTGTGAGGCCATCTGCTTTACCAGCTCCAATGCTTGGTTGAAAGCGGGAACTGTCTGCTCCAGATTGACGATGTGGATCTTGTTGCGGGCGCCAAAGATGAAACGGTTCATCTTCGGATTCCAATAACGGGTTTGGTGACCGAAGTGGACACCGGCTTGCAGCATATCGCGCATGCTAACTGTAGGCATTTTGTTTTCCTTTCGGGTTAGGCCTCCATATACCCCGCCAACCAACCCGCCTCTTGCGCGGGCACCCAGGTGGACGTGCCGGTATATGTGTGACGTTTAAGTAGTATCGATTTAGGTTGGGCAAGTGCCCGCCTGCCAAGCGATTACCGCCGACCGGCCTCTGAGACAAGTCACAGAGGCGCGCTTTATACCATATATCGATTCCAAGGGAAAGAATTGGGCCTGCTTTTTCGGCTTCACCCTAGCCCGGGCTGAGCTCCAAACCGAGCGGTTCGAGCCCCGCGCAGCCGGGCCTCCCCACCCTTGAGCAACTGGCCAGGATTGCCAATCGGGGCCCGTTCAGGTCTAATAGCAAGCTGATTTTCCGCATTTTTGCCGCAGCCGAAGGTTCGCTCCCCTCCCCTACACTAGGCGCTGGGCTCAGCAATACTTCAGTTGTCTGCCGGCAGCCTTATTGACCCTCATTCCTGGAGCATCGTCCCATTATGAAAGAGACTTGGCGCTGGTTTGGCCCCCGAGATACCGTATCTCTGCAGCAGATCGCTCAGGCTGGAGCTCAGGGTATTGTCACTGCCCTGCACGAAATCCCCACCGGCGAGGCCTGGCCGCTGGAAGCCATCTTCGAGCGCAAAGCGTTGATTGAGGCCCAGGGGCTGGAATGGTCGATGGTAGAAAGCGTTCCCCTGCACAACGACATCAAGACCCGCACCGGTGATTTTCAGCGCTACCTGGCCAATTACCGGGAGTCGATCCGCAATCTGGGCGCCGCCGGCGTGCATGACGTTTGCTATAACTTTATGCCCGTGGTGGACTGGACCCGAACCAACCTGGATTACACGCTACCCAATCAGAGCCGCGCTCTGCGCTTCGAAATGGCGGATTTTGCCGCTTATGACATTTATATACTCAAGCGCAAAGGCGCCGAGGCTGCCTACAGTGCCGATGTCCAACAACGAGCCGCCGAGCGCTACCAGGCCCTATCCCCCGAACAACAAGCCCAACTGGAAAAGAATATTATCGCCGGCTTGCCGGGCGGAGAAGGGTCTTACGACCGGGAAGGTATACGCGCGGCTATCGAACAGTTTATCGCCTTGGGCGATGAAGGTATGCGCGCCAACCTGTTTGCATTCCTGGAGGCGGTAGTACCGGTCGCCGAAGAGGTGGGGGTAAGGCTGTGCATACACCCGGACGACCCGCCTTTCTCTCTATTCGGCCTCCCGCGGGTGGTTTCTACCGCCGATGACGCCCGGGCCTTGCTCGAAGCTGTGCCCAGCGCCGCCAACGGCCTGACCCTGTGCGCCGGCTCCTATGGCGCGCGCGGTGACAACGACCTGGTGCAAATGGCGCGCGAATTCGGATCCCGGATTTACTTCGTTCACTTGCGCAACATTAAGCGGGAAGCGGACGGTTCTTTTTACGAATCGGATCACCTAGACGGCGACAATGACATGGTCGGCCTGGTGGAGGCTTTGCTCGAGGAGGAAGATCGTCGCCGGCGTGCAGGGGTCAAGCTGCCGCCTATCGCCATGCGCCCCGATCACGGCCATCTGATGGGCGATGAAATCGGTCGACCAGGAATTAATCCCGGCTACTCCTATGTCGGGCGCTTGAAAGGCCTGGCAGAGCTGCGAGGGGTAATTCATACCTTATCCCGACTGCGCAGCCGCGCTAACTAAGGTGCAGAGCCCCCAAAGCGGCGAAAGTGCCGGACTGTCGATATAGAGGCTGATCGTTTAGAATAGCCAGACGTGCCCCGCGAAAGCGGGGCCCTCTCATTCAGCCGCAAACGAGTCGCCCTGCATGTCTGTTTCAATCAAAACCCCCGAACAAATCGAAAAAATGCGCGTCGCCGGCCGCCGAGCCGCCGAGGTTCTGGAAATGATCGAGCCTCACGTTCAGGCTGGCGTTACCACCGCCGAGCTGGACCGAATTTGCCACGAGTACATTGTCGACAAGCAAAACGCCATTCCTGCGCCACTCAATTATCGCGGTTTTCCGAAATCGATCTGCACCTCGGTCAACCAGGTTATCTGCCACGGCATACCTTCGGAAAAGAAAACCCTCAAAAACGGCGACATCGTCAACATCGACATCACCGTGATT
>CAZKCY010000073.1:0-1068 GCA_964551155.1 uncultured Marinimicrobium sp.
CCAGCTCGCAGCGCCAGCGGAGCGCTTCGCGATCCACCCACTCGATTTTGGTGTCGCCGCCATCCTGAATATCCGAATCCAAGGTCAGCTTATGGACGTCCTCGGCAGCACTCACCACCAGTCGAGTTTCCAGCAAAGGCGAATGAAACACCAGTACCCCAACGGTAATGAGTACCAGTAGCAGTAGCAGTTTTTCGGGGGTGCGGCCTGGGTTCATCGACACAGCTCAAATAGCGAGTACGTATAAAAGACTAGCCTCATATTAAACGCAATCAGTAAAATTTTCGATGATTAATGCGCCAATACTGAAATATGAGACCTAGTGCGCCTATTTAAGTGTCGGAACCGAATTTTTGCTGCTGAGAGGGCTGAGCGAGAAGAGCACTGCCAGGCCCTTACTCGCTCAGAAACGAAGTGATTACTTGCGTACAAAAGCCAGAAAAGCTCCCGCTACTACCGCTACGGCACCGCCAATCAGGTACCAAGTGGTTTCATCGGTAAACCGGCCGGTCACGGTTTCGGACATTTGATCGGCGATTGACTGCGATGATTGCCAGCCGAAATACAGCAGAATTACGCCCACTACCAACAAAATCAGTCCTATTAGTCTATTTGTTCCCATACCTTACTCCTTCAGTTTTCAATAACATCAGAGGTTATTGGTAAACTCAGAATAGACCTTTAGCGGCGCTAGTGCTAATCAATTGTCGTTAGAGGTGTCTGGGGCAATTTTTGCAGCTTCGGTCTTAAGAATTCCCATGGTTTGGCCGATAGAGCTTATTCAAACGAAGAGTTTCTTCGTTCAGCACAGAATCCGTCGGCCTACCGCCAGTGTCGCACCGCTCAATAACCGAGACTCTGCATGAACAGCAAAGCCCAGCACACGCAAAAATTGCTGCTTTTTTACCTCAACCAAAGCCAGGCTTTTGCCATAGGCACGCTGAAGGTCCGGGAAATTATTCCCTACGTAAAGTGTAGCCGTATATCCGAAAGCCACCCGGCCGTGCTGGGCGCTGCCACAGTGCGCGGCAAAACCATTCCGGTGGTGGATCTGGCGGCGGCGGTGGG
>CAZKCY010000073.1:1168-8688 GCA_964551155.1 uncultured Marinimicrobium sp.
CCCGAGCCCGCCGATCGGCGCCGGGCGGTGCTCACCGATGTGCAGCGCGAGCAGCTAAAACCTTTGAATATTCTGCTGGTGGACGACTCCCATGTGGCCCGCAAACAACTACAGGACGCCCTGGACAGCATCAGTATCCCCTATTACGTGCTCACCAACGGCAAAGAAGCGCTGCAATTTATGCGCGATGCCGCCAGCCGCGGCGAGCCCATCGACATTCTGGTCAGCGACATAGAAATGCCGGGGCTGGATGGCTACGAGCTGGCCTTCGGCGTGCGGGATAACCCGGCGCTCAGTCGCACCTTCATCATCCTGCACACCTCGCTCAACAGCCAAATGAGCGTTAGTTATGCACACCAGGTGGGAGCCAACGAGGCATTGACCAAGTTCGACGCCGAAGAGCTGGTGCTCGCCATGTTGCGCGGTGCCAAAGCACTGGCCGACAACCCTTAATGTTGAATTAGTATTTTTTTAGTAATTGCTTACGGAAAACTTAACATCCCCCTTCCGGCTTCGGGAGTAGTCTGCACTCTGTAAATCAACACTGATAACAGAGGGTTTTAAGGATGACTACTTCCACAATTCGCGCCGTGTTAATTGCGACCCTGGCCGCTGCCTCGGCTTACTCAAATGCCGCAGAGAATCTCGACGATGCCGTGGCACGGGGCCAATACCTGGCCAAAGTGGCCGGCTGCAACGACTGCCATACCCGCAACTACCCCGAAACCGCCGGCAAGGTTCCCATGGAGCAATGGCTGACCGGAACCGATCTCGGTTTTCAGGGCCCCTGGGGCGTTAGCTACCCCGCCAACCTGCGCCTGTATTTCGCGGATCTCAGCGAAGAGCAGTGGCTGGCCCGGGCACGCATGCCCATGTTGCCGCCCATGCCCTGGTTTGCGCTGCGGGATATGAACGACGACGACCTGCTCGCCATCTACCATTTCGTAAAATCTCTGGGGCCGGCGGGCGAGCCAGTTCCGGTGGCCGTGGGTCCGCATCAGCCAATCGCTACGCCCTACATTGAGTTTGTGCCCAAAAACCTGCCCAAACAGGCGGCGAACCACTGAGTTTTGCTTCAGAAAGGATTTTTCCATGACTACAGAGTTTAAATCAGCCGCCCGGCTGCGTGGCCTGGACACCATGATGCTGATTCGCGCCTACGAAGAACGTCTGGCGCAAATGCAACAGCAGGGCGCACCCGGCACCTGCACCAGCGTCGGTCAGGAGGCCTGCGCCGTCGGCGTTGTGAGCGCCTTGGAAGCTCGCGATCGAATTATCACCAACCATCGCAGCGCCGCCCATCTGCTGGCGCGCGGAGCCGACGAACGGCGCTTGATGGCCGAAGTTCTGGGGCGCGCCGATGGCTACTGCGGCGGTTACAGCGGCAGCTTGCATATGTCGGCCAAGGAGCTGGGGGTGGTATTAACCTCCACCATCGTGGGCGGCGGTCTGTCGCTGGCGCCGGGTGTCGCCCTGGCTCAACGCATGGGCCAAGGTGAACCTGGCGGCGTGGTGGTGGTGTTTTTTGGCGATGGTGCGGCCTGCGAAGGCATTCTGCACGAGTCTTTGAATCTTGCCGTGCAGTGGCAGCTGCCGCTGTTGTTCGTGTGCGAAAACAACCAGTGGCAGGCCTACGTGCATCGGCTGGAGACCATGGCCGACGACGCCATTTATCAGTGGGCGCTCGGCCATGGTTTGGACGCTCAGCGCATAGACGGCAACGACCCCGACGCGGTGCGTGAAGCGGCCCAGCAAGCTGTAGCGGCCATTCGCGCCGATAGCCGGCCGCGCTTTTTGGAACTGCTTACCTATCGCCAGCGCGGGCATTTTGAGCCCGACGATCTCAGCTATGTGGATCACAAGGAGCGCGAACAATGGTTAAAGCGCGACCCTATTGCACTCATGCGCGAGCGTCTGCTTGGCGAAGGTTTGTTGCAAGCGACGGAGCTTGCCGAACTCGAGCAACAAATCCGCCAGCGCATAGACGCGGCCCAGGCCTTCGCTCAGGCCAGCCCATGGCCCAATCCCCAGCAGCTGCTGCAGCATGTGTACGCTTGATAGAGGATCGAAAAGATGTCGACACTAACCGTTGAACAAGCCATAAATCTGGCACTGCAAGAAGAGATGCAACGCGATGCGCGGGTGATAATGATGGGCGAGGGCGTGCTTAAATCCCGCCCGGCGCTGGCCCAAAGCTTTGGCGCCGCGCGGGTGCGCAACACCCCTTTGGCTGAAGCGGTAATCGCCGGTACCGCCGTGGGCGCCGCCGCCAGTGGTCTGCGCCCGGTGGTAGACCTACTGTTCGCGCCCTTTCTCACCTACGCCATGGACGCCTTGGTGAACAGCGCCGGCAAGCTGCGCTTTTTGTCCGGCGGTCAGCATGAATTTCCGCTGGTGACTTTGGCTATGACCGGCAGCGGCTGGTGCGTGGGTGGCCAGCACAACCACAACCTAGAGGCCATGTTTGTGCACGCCCCGGGCCTTAAAGTCGTCATGCCATCGACCCCGGCCGACTTCAAAGGCTTGATCAAAAGCGCGATTCGCGACAACAACCCGGTGCTGGTTTTCACCGACTTGGGCCTGCTGTATCAAACCGGAGAAGTGAATGACGACGCCGATTTTTTGATTCCTTTGGGGCAGGCCGCCGTGCCTAGAATGGGCATGGATGTCACTCTGGTGAGCTATGGAAAAACGGTACAGGTTTGTCTGGAAGCGGCCGAGCAGTTGCAACAGGTGGGGGTGAGCGCGGAGGTGATTGATTTGCGCAGCCTTAAGCCGCTGGATGAAAATGCCGTATTGCGCTCAGTGCGCAAAACCGGTCGTCTGGTAATTGTGCAGGAGGCCAGCGGCTTATGCGGCATGGCCGCCGAGCTGGCTGCGCTGGCGGCAACGCGGGCCTTTGATGCCTTGCGCGCGCCGGTGGTGCGTTTGACGGGGCCGGATGCTCCCGCGGCTTCTTCCTGGGTATTGGAGCAAGCTGCAGTGCCCAGCGCCGAAGCGGTGGTGCAAGCTGTCCAGGGGCTGGTATCGAATCTTGCACAGGTCAGCGTTGTGCAACAACCGGTAGAAGCTTAGCTAGGCGGCGGCCTCCCGCAGGTGCAGCTCGCCGTTGACCTTCAGCCGAAAACGGCCGCGGCCGGTCTTTTCGATAGCCAAGGCCGTGCAGCGCTCGGCCAGCCGGCGCTGCAACAGAATCAGGCGCGCTTCCAAGTTACTTACAATGTCCGGCAGCCGAAGGCTGGGGTCGAGGCGCAGTTCGCGATTGGTAAACTCGCAGCGGCCGAGCGCGAGGTAGTCGCGCACCAGCTTCCACAAAATCGCCCCGGCGACGCCTTTAATCAAATAGTCGTTGTCGATAAAGACGCTCTGATCCGCGCAGTAATAACTCACTTCCACCGCCTTTCCGGCGGTGGTTTTTTGTGGCGGTTTTGAAGCTTTGGGCTCGACCGCCGCCTCGCTACAAGGCTCCAGCGAATAAATCGCCAGAGCCAGATAATTCGCCAGCGCCACAAGGGCGTCTTCGTCATCCCAGCTAAAGCGCATTTCTTTTGGGCTTTCCAAATAGAGTACCCCCAGCACCTGCTCGCGGTGGGCAATGGGTACCGCCATCTGGCTACCGGATTTGGCGAGTCCCGGCAGGGGAATGCTCATTTCGAGATCCAGGCTCGAGTGATTGTGCAGATAGCTCTCCCGCACTGCCCGGCTGTACAAGTATTCGGTGGCGCAGTGGCCGATACGAATCGGCACGCCCTCGCGCGCCGCCACACCGATAATTCCCTCCCCCAACCCTATTTCCGACCCAACACCGGAGCAAGGGTAGCCGCGGCTCGCCAGGGTATAAAGTTTGCTGCTGCCGGCGTCCAGCATCAACAGCACCGAGTGCGGCATATCGAACTCTTCCGCCAGGCAGGCCAGGGTGGCGCCGACCAAGGCGGCTAAATCCTGGCAGCTTGCCAGGCGCGCAATACTGCGTCGCAGCGCCGGCATTAAAACCGGCGCTGGTGGCGCCGCCACCGCTGGCAGTGCGGCCTGAATGGTTTCGATGCGGCGCACCCGATAGACATCCGAACCTTTCAGTCGAAACACATCGCTCATGCCACTGTGTGAGGCAATGCCCGCTAGCCTGGCTTTCATGGTTTCAAAAAGCGGGCCGTCGGAGAGCGTGTTCAGGTAGGAAATATGCAGCAGATATTGCTCAGCGGTTATCGGGTCGACCAGCAGAATAGTCGCCGTGGGATTGATCAGAATGTTCTTGCGGGTCGAGTTAAAAAACTGGAACGACAGCGCGACGTGTTCATCGTCCACATAATGCACTTGCGACAAATAGGCCACATTGGGCATACCGTTGTGGTCGCAAGTTCCGATGATGGCGGGCACTGCGCCCTCAAAACAGCGCCGAAGGTGGCGCAGGCTAAGGCTCACGATTCAACGCTCATGGGCCGCCCAGCTTCAACCCCCGGGGTTTGATCAAAAGCCAGCTCTGGGGTCATGCACACCCGCACCGCGTCAGCCGTGCTTAGGCTCATCAAGGCTGCGCAAAAAGGCGGCGCATAACCCAGGCTAACCAATTCCGCGGCGGTGCGCTGGCCGTGCAAATCGATAAGCGCCTGATCTTCCGGCTGCAGGGGCTCCAGGCGCGCGCTTGCGCCTTTGAGTTGCACCGTCCGGTGGGTGGCGGGGCGGGAAAAGGCCACCGCTATAGCGCCCCCGGCGCGCAGATCGCGCAGCACTGCGGCCGAGCGCGACTCGGAAAGAAAAACGATCACTTCTTGACGGCTGGGGGCCACCTTGCAGCCAAACGCCTGGGCTACCGAAGGTACATGCCCAAGGCTGCAAGAGCCCACTTTTATGGACACAGGGCCGGCCAAAAAGTCCACCAGCTCGGGACCGATTACCAAGGCAGCCGCTGAATTTGAACTCATTTGTACCTACGTCCAAAAAGACCCTACCAAGGCACTGGCGAAAGCCGGCCACCGGTAAAACACCTAGCGCTAAACATTATGGCAAAAACCCAATTGCCGTCAATTGGGTTGTGGTAAGCGGCTCCAAAGGCTAGTCCAGCGCTTGTTCGGCGGGCGACAGGTTCTTTTCCACAATCCCAGTGGCAATACCATCGATACTGGCCAGATTCTTTTTGCGCCAGTAATTTTCCAGCCCTTCGTCGCCCTGCTTAACCGCCCAGTCGCGCAGCTGGTTGCGCTCCTCTACGTATTCAAAATAGGGCACGGCCATGCCGCAGGAGTTTTGCACCAAGTCCACGTTTAAATCGAAAATCTGCCGGGCACCGGGTATCGGCTTGAAATGGCTTGCCAGTTCGGCCCAATCGGGGTCGTTTTTGTGCACGGTGCGGGCCTGGCCATAAAGCCGCAAAATATTGGGGTTGCCGCAAAAGGCCGCGAACATAATGGTCATGCGCGGGTCTTGCTGCACATGAGCGGCGGTCTCATTGCCGCTGCCGGTCACATTCAGCCAGATCACCCGGTTCGGGCCCAGCACCCGCAGTGAATCCATGCCTTTGGGCGATACGTTTACCCGGCTGTCGGCGGTCGCCGTGCCTACGAAAAAAATCTTTTGCTGTTCGATAAACTGGCGGTTTTTGTCGGAAATTTCTCGGTACTGCTGGCCCATTGTTCGTTCCTTGACGAGTGCCCAAAATCAGTTTTGTAGAATACCCCTGCAAAAAGCCTGCGCGAACTTGAACCCGCAAGCTTTGGGGATGGCTTTCGAATTATATCCCAGTTCAGGCGCTTCCGGCCCCGTTTTTGGTCAACCGCTTGGGCGGAAAAGATGGTCAAACACCTATATCAAGCTGATCCCACCCCCGCTTCTCAACAAGCTCCCTCAATTGCTGAGGTCGGTAGCTTTCGTCGGTCAAGTAGCGGGTTTTTACACTGGGATGAATCTTGGTGGGCTTGCCTTCGACAATCAACGGCCGGTGCAGCGGTCGTTTAAACCGGTATACATGCTTGCGGGATTTGTGCAGCTGGCCTTTGGCGCCATCGGTCAGGGTCGCCTTGATATGCGGCTCGATTTCTAGGCCCGCGGCCGTGGCTTCATCGAGCATCCACTCAAGGGGCAGGTCCGACGCTCTGTTTCCGGTGTTTTTATCTGGCGGGTAAGAGCCGCCGATATCGGCATGCACCCCGGCAAACCAGACTTGCTTCAGATCCACGCCCGGTCTTGGAGTCCAAAGGGTGGGCTCAAAATCCTCACGCTGCTCGTCTATCGCCAAGGCTTGGCGGGCAATTGCTACATTTGGTCCCATCTTGGTATCGTAAAACTCGTCCTCGCTTTCAAATAGACCCATCAGGCTGAAGGGAACTCCCAGTGCGCCAACGGTATCCCACACGCCAATGAAATGTACGTCTTTAGAAGGGTGACTGTGGTTGTCTCGAAACCGCTCAGCGGCTTCCCCTCGGGGGTGGTTTTTTGCCGCAGGGCTTTTGTAAATTTTCCAGGCTTCGATAATCAGCCTCGCATCCGGGCGCTTTACAATACCGCAGTTATTAATCAGACCGCATAAAGCCCTAACTGTGTAGCCGCCGCGGCTAAAGCCAAACAGATATATCTTGTCGCCGTCGGAGTAGTTCTGAACGATGTACCTATAGCCGTCCAGAATATTCTTCTGAATGCCGCGGCCGGTCGCTCCGGCACTCAAACTGTCGTGATAGGAGCCCAGGCCCCAGTCGTAGAACACATGCTGCTTGAGCTCGCCGCTAGAAGGGTTAATGGCTCGAGCCAGCTTCAGCACATTGGTGGGAAAGTCCTGTTTAAGATCCTCCTCGGGCCGGTTCCATGTACCATCTGCGCAGATGACTATATTGGCCATGGCTCAGTCTCCTTTGCCTTACAGCGGAATTTTGTCAGACTCTGAACACGTGCGGGTTTGTAGTGAAGGCGGAGCCGTCACTCACCAGAACCATAAACAGGTTTCACCTCTGCCGATATTGACGTCGTTGACGCCGTCGATAAGCCCTTGAAGCGCCTTTACAAGCGCGTCAGCATTTCTTGCATTAACATGTATAGCCACCGCCCCGTCGGACTCTTCAACCTTGATATCGCCTTGCTGGTCCAAAAGGTATAGGACTTTTCCCTTACCTACGGGGACGGGCGCCGACCTGCATCCTGGAATGGCGTAATCTCGTTCTGTGGGGTTGTCGAAAGCGACGGTCCTATATTCCGTGGCGCCATTTAATTGCAGCGCCCGTATCAGATTTATCAGCGAGCGCAAGCCGTCCGCATCACCTGTGAGATGCCATCCAGGGTAGTTCTTGTTTTTGGGTTCGTACCGCCAAAGGCACAACTTGCCCTCTACAATGTACGGAATAACCGTACGTTTGAGGTCAGGCATATGGATTCTGTTAGTGTAAATCGGTTCAGAGACAACCTAAAAGCCTTTGTAGTACAAGCAGTTAGCAATCTTACCCCACTGAAAGTGGCTCGTCGGTCCGGCGAAGCGTTCGTGGTAATGAGCGCCGACGACTGGGAGCGGGTAGGCCAGCGAGGCGGTCATGTTCGGC
>CAZKCY010000074.1:0-3659 GCA_964551155.1 uncultured Marinimicrobium sp.
ATCCGCCGGAGTGGCGCCGTACTCGCCTTTGAGTACGCCCTCGGTCTCGCGGGTAATGGTCTTGTAGCGCTCGCCGGTGAGCACATTCATCACCGCCTGGGTACCGACGATCTGGGAGGTGGGGGTAACCAGAGGGATATAACCAAGATCTTTGCGCACCCGGGGGATTTCCTCGAGTACTTCGTCGAAACGGTCCTCGGCGCCCTGCTCGCGCAGCTGGCTCTCCATATTGGTCAGCATACCACCGGGTACCTGAGCGATCAGGATGCGTGAATCCACGCCGCGCAAAGAGCCCTCAAATTTGGCGTACTTGCGCCGAACATCGCGGAAATAGGTAGCAATTTCTTCAAGAAGCTCTAAATCCAACCCGGTATCGCGCTCGGTGCCATCCAGAATGGCGACCATGGTTTCGGTGGGGCTGTGGCCATAGGTCATGGACATGGAGGAGATGGCCAGATCGATATTGTCGATACCGGCTTCCACGCATTTCAAGTTGGTGGCATGAGCCAGACCGGTAGTGGCGTGGCACTGCATGTGAATCGGAATTGAGCAGCTTTCTTTCAGGCGCTTAACCAACTCATAGCCGACATAGGGCTTGAGCAGTCCGGCCATGTCTTTAATGGCGATAGAGTCGGCGCCCATGTCTTCTATGCGCTTACCCAAATCCACCCACAAATCGATATTGTGTACTGGGCTGATGGTATAGGAAATGGTGCCCTGAGCGTGTTTGCCTTGTTTCTTGACCGCCTTAAGTGCGGTTTCCAGGTTGCGCATGTCGTTCATGGCATCGAAAACCCGGAATACATCCACACCGTTGTGAGCGGCACGCTCGACAAACTTTTCCACCACATCGTCGGCGTAGTGGCGATAGCCCAGAATATTTTGGCCCCGCAACAGCATCTGCATGGGGGTTTTGGGCATGGCTTTTTTCAGTTGGCGGATGCGGTCCCAAGGGTCTTCACCCAGGTAGCGAATGCAGGCGTCGAAGGTCGCCCCGCCCCAAGTTTCCAGAGACCAGAATCCGACCTGATCGAGTTTTTCAGCAATGGGTAGCATATCGTCCAGGCGCAAACGAGTTGCAAACAAGGACTGGTGCGCATCGCGCAACACCAATTCCGTAATACCCAGGGGTTTTTTAACCTCGCTCATGGCGTTTTACCTTCTCTACCATTGGAACTCTCACCGAAGGTGGGCCACAACGGCGCACCTTCGATGCCAAATCAATTTCGCTTTTTGCGGTGCTGTTCGAGAGCCGCTCTGATTACTGCCAAGAGCTTGTCATCGACGGCTGCCGGGCCGGCATCAGCTTCGCTGCGCTCGGGCAGCTTGACTTCTGGCTCGGGAAAAAATCGGGTCATCAGCGCCGACATCAGCACGGTAACCACCACCAGAATGGTCAAGAAGACCAGCACCGAGCCCATGCCATAAAGCATCAGATCCAGGCCCTGCTGCAGAAATTCGTTATCCATGGGATAAGCCCTATAGTTAAAGCGAGTTAAGTGCGGCACGCCACTAAATGGGAATTTTGCGCCTAGTGCGCGCTTAAGATTGGACCGGAGCAAATGTAGCCCGGATGACCTGAGGAGGCAACCGATACAACATTTGACGCCACTCCAAACAGCGCCCATGCCCGAAAAACGGCCGATCATTTTGTCTTATCTTTCAAAAACTTACAAGGCGAGCGCTGTGAGCAAAAATTTGCCGGCGCCGTTTTTGGTGCCCCCTTAGGCCTGCAAAGTCAGTGCTAACAGGCTAGAATGGTGGCTTTTTGAGTTCTGCGATGAAACTTTACCTGGCGCCTATGGAGGGTGTGGTTGATCACCAAGTGCGCAGCCTGCTGACCGCCATAGGGGGGATAGACGGCTGTGTGACCGAGTTTGTGAGAGTCACCAGCGCCGCTTTACCGAGCAAAGTCTTTCGCCGTTACGCTCCGGAGCTTGAACATCAGTGCCGCACTCCAATCGGCGTGCCGGTAAAGCTCCAGCTGCTCGGAGGCCAACCCGAGCCCATGGCCGAAAACGCTCAGCGCGCCGTTCGAGCCGGAGCCCTGGCCATAGATCTGAATTTCGGTTGCCCGGCCAAAACCGTCAACAAAAATGATGGCGGCGCCTGCCTGTTGCGCCAGCCGGAGCGGGTTCACGCCATAGTCAAAGCGGTGCGCGAAGCCTTGCCGCCCCAGATTCCGGTGTCGGCCAAAATTCGGTTGGGCTTTGAAGATCGCAGCCGCTATCTGGAAAATGCCTACGCCATCGCCGAAGCCGGCGCCAGCGAAGTGACCGTTCACGCCCGCTCCAAAGCCGATGGCTATAGACCGCCCGCCTATTGGGAAGCTATTGCCGAAATTCGCTCGGCGATCACAATTCCGGTCATTGCCAATGGCGAAATCTGGTCGTTAGCGGATTTTCTCCGCTGCCAACAAGTCAGCGGCTGCGATAGCTTTATGCTGGGTAGAGGCTTACTGGCCTGTCCCGATTTGGCCCGGCAAATCAAAGCGCATCTGGCCGGCGAGGAATACATTCCTATGCCCTGGCGTCAGACCCGGCAGCTGCTCTATGAATATTACCGAGCCTGCCAGCCTCAGTATCCCAGCAAACACAGCGGCAACCGAATCAAACAGTGGCTGATGTATCTGCGCCGCCAATATCCCGAGGCTGAGCTGTTCTTCGAAACCATTAAACGCGAGCGAGCGCCCGAGCGAATAGAAGCAATTTTCCTCGCCGCCTGAGAGAGAGCTCAGAGCTCAATCTATGCGATTGCGCTCCTCCAAGCGCGGCTCAGCCACAGGGACAAAACCGCCCCCCTCGCCTAAGCCAATGGCCTGAGTGGTGCCGTAATCACCCAGTTGACGCAAGGAATGACCTTTGTTTTCGAGCGCTTGGCGCAGGGCATCCGCCATTGTCTTCTCCACGAATAAAGTTGCAGGGCGCCACTGATGATGAATTCTCGGTGCCGCCACGGCCTCAGGCAGGCCCATGCCCAGGGCCAGATGATTCACCAGCGTCTGCGCCACTTGGCTGATAATGGTGGGCCCGCCAGCCGCACCTAGGGTCAACATCGGCTTGCCATCGCGTACCACCAAGGTCGGGCTCATGCTCGACAGCGGCCGCTTACCCGGTTCAATGCGGTTGGCTTCAGCGCCAATCAACCCAAAAGCATTGGGCTTGCCAGGCTGGGCTGAAAAATCGTCCATCTGATTGTTGAGAATAACTCCGGTACCCGGCACTACTACCTTGGAGCCGAAGTTGGTGTTCACCGTAGCGGTGATCGCCACCCAATTGCCGGCGCTGTCGGCCGCAGCTATGTGGGTGGTGTGCTTGCCGAACAACTCCTCCTGAGCCTTGGGCGGCTGGCTGTGGCCCGGCACCTCGGCGGCTCTATTTAAATCGATTCGCTTCGCCAAGGTCTTGGCGTAGGCTTCACTGACAAGCCCTTTGGGTACCTCGGCAAAAGCCGGATCTCCGAGCCAGTGGGCCCGGTCGGCAAAGGCCAGCTTCATGGCCTCGGCCATTAGATGATAGCGCTCGGCCTCTGACAGCTTAGCGACATCAAATGACTCGAGAATGTTCAGAATTTGGGCGACATGGACACCGCCAGAGCTGGGCGGTGGAAAACCATAAATTTTGTAGCCGCGATAATCGCTTGCTACCGGCGCCGGATGT
>CAZKCY010000074.1:3759-7347 GCA_964551155.1 uncultured Marinimicrobium sp.
TCTAGCAACTGCGCCAAGGTTCGCTCACCTCCTTTGCGCAACATATAGTCATAGGCCGCTACCGCACCGGGAATACCGACCGCCAGAGGTCCTTCCTTACTCAGCTGAGACTGCCATTCGCCCTCGCGCAAATACATATCTCTATGAGCCTTGGCGGGGGCGGTTTCGCGCCCGTCTATAGCTTCAATGGACCCATCCGCCCAGCGCACCAGCACGAAACTGCCCCCGCCTATGCCGGAGTTATGGCCGTCCACCACGCCCAACGTCAAAGCCGCCGCAACGGCAGCATCAACGGCGTTCCCGCCCTTCGCGAAAGCGGCCAGCGCCGCCTCGGTAGCGCGGGGCTGACCCGTGGCCACGGCGCCCCTGCCGTCTGAAGTAACAGCGGCATAATCCGCACCCCAGACGGGCAGCGTCAAAATCAGACCGGTAAACAGCAGGCAGATGCTTCGCATATCGCTTCTCTCTTTGGTTTTGAGCATTTCAAGCCCAAGCCTAACGCTCTATGCCAATCGAGCATAGCCAGAGGTCAAATACTTGCCCATAAAAAAGCCCATTCCCGGAGGAATGGGCTTTTAACAAGGAACTTGCGCCAAATTGTTATTCGGCTGTGCGCAGCACGTCTATAGCGCCAGAAACGTACACCAAAGGGGCGTTCCAGTTGATGGTGATTTCATTGGTCGAATAACTGCACCAGTGATCCAGGTAAGATTTGGCGGGCAAATCCGAGGGATAGGGAACCGGGCAGTCGTCCGAGTCCTGTTGGCCGCTGTGGGGCCCGCCAGCCAAAAAGCCCGGTACCGGATCGACTATGCCATCGGCCTCGGAGGGGCGATGATGAATGTGCATAGGCGTGTGCTCACCATGGGCAGTTACATAGGAGAAGTCAGTGGGGTTGCGCCCTAAAACGTAGTCCAGCAAAGACTGTGCAGCCTCCAAGTATTCAGGCTCGGCGTTCAGCAGATAACCCTGGAGCAACATCATGGCGTTGTTCATGGCTACGCCATTACTGCCCCAAACGAAATCCTGGGCGCGCATGGGTACCCGGTAAGCCGAAGCCTTCCAGTCATTGCGCAGTTCATCGGCCAATTGCTCGACGCGTCCAGCGATCAGCTTGCGATCGGCCGCGGGGGTTAGGTTATCGCGATGGAAAGCCAAAGACATCCAGGCTAAACCGCGCGACTGAGACCAGCTGGGTACAGCGTTTTCGACGTGGGGAGCCTCGAAGGCCCGGTAGTAACTGTCGTCGCCGGTAGTGATATACAGCTCAGCCGCGGCCCAGGCAAACTCGTCTCCGACATTGCTGTCGCCGTACTCTCCGGTGTGGATGTCCGAGGGGTTTTTGTAATGCAGATCGGGATTGGCCAGCGCCCAGCGCCAGGCAGCTTCCGCAGCCTGAAGCGCACGGGTTGAGAAGCCTGGGAAAACCTCATCGTATTCGGCGTAAACCCGGCTAGCGGTGGCCATAGTAGCGGCGAAATTCAGCGCCGCTGCGGTGCCCTTTTGTACCACGTAGCGCTGTGCGACGGCTTCATGAGGCATGACCTTGCCCTCGAAATTCTTGGTGGTCAATTTGTGATAGACGCCGCCGTCGTTCGGATCCTGCATGGTCAGCATCCAGTCCAAATTCCACATAATTTCGTCGAGCAGATCGGGCACATCATCGCCGCTTTCGGGAATATTCAGCTCCCGGCGATGGTAGTAGGCCGGAAAATGTTCGTAGGCTGCCAGCAAGGTGTAGGTGGATATGCCGGAGTTGACGATGTACTTGTTGTAGTCGCCCGCGTCGTACCAGCCTTTGGGCGATGAGATAACCGTGCCCTCGGGCCGGGCAGCGGTAGCGGCTGAGCTGTGCACTTCGACCTTCGCATCAGGGTGACCCATGGGGCGAGCAAAACGACCAGCGTGGGTCTCGAGCAGTTCAGTGCTGGCGCGATTGAAGTAGTAGGCTTTAATGGCAGCGTCATTGAGCGATCGGTAAACATGCGTACCGATAATGAAAGCTGGAGAGTCGGCCATGCCTTCAACCCGCACGCGATAGCGCCCCGGAGTGCGGAAATAGCTGAAATCGGCCAGTTTGACGACTTCTCCGGAGTGCTCCCAGCTATCGCTCGCACTCAGGTTGCCGCGGTAAACCACTACCCCATCGCTAGCCGAAACCAGCGCGAACTCGGAGGCGTCGCTGGCGGGAACCACGGCCACTTTCTTGGCCGCCGGGTAAAAGCCAATCTGGTTGACTTTAATCTGATGACCTTCTCGCTCGGCCTGGGCGCGACTGGATTCAGATTCTGGGGTGTCGACCGTTTGACAAGCTGACAGCAAAAACAGGCTCCCTAGGGCGACCAGGAGTGCTCGGTGAAAGTTGGGCATTATTGTGTTCCTCTCTGATTGGGCATTTTTCATTATTAGATGCTCTCGCCGCAAAAGGATAACGCAATCAAAGCGACATATTTAGATACTTAACACTTTTTTTACAAAGGGAATGGTCAATTTGCGCTGCTCGGCCAGAGAGGCCTGGTCCAATAACTGAAGGCTGCGAAACAACTCGTCCATATCCCGTGAGACTCGCTGGAGAATGTACTGGGCTACCTCCTCGCTCAACTCCAGACCCCGAGCACGGGCTCGCTGGCGCAGAGCCTGCTGCTTGTCGGCATCATCCAGAGGCAGCAGCTGCCACGTCACACCCCACTGCAAGCGCGAGCGCAAATCCGCCAAACCGATTGGCAGCTGGTGCGGGCCTTTGTTGGCGGCCAATAGCAGCCGATGGCCCTGTTCACGCACCCGATTGAACAGATGGAACAGCGCCTCTTCCCAGCTAACTCGGCCAGCCACGGCTTCCAGGTTGTCGATGCAGATATAATCCAGCACTTCCAAACCTTCGAGCAAATGCCCTGGATCCACCTCGGCCAGCTCTGCGAGGGGCAAATACTGAAAACTCGAACCCATGTCGTGAGCGCTGTGGCAGCCGGCCTGTAACAAGTGGGTCAACCCTACTCCCGGCACGCCCCAAAGGAACACCAAGGGTTCGCCCCGCCCCTCAGCCTGGGCCCGCACCAGCGCCAGAGCCTGAGCATTAGCAGAGCCAGTGGGAGCGTGAAAATTATCGAAGGTAGCGTCGTCGTTCAAAGTGACGCCCAGGGAGAGCTGCTGAGGTTCGAGCATCTAAGACTAACGTCTCCCGTTAAGGTTGCCAGGTATAGCGAAGCGGATTCGCCAAAGTCGCACGCGGCAGGAACGGATTTTCCGAAATGCTCACATGCGTCGACTGGACCGAGGGCAACATTCTTTTGTCCAGAGCCAAAGTGCTGAGCAGACGCTCCAAGTCGCCCTCCACATGGAGCCGAAGAATCAATGCGCCAGACTCTACCGATACCAGCTCGGTACGCCTGACCATCGCCAGGTCGTCCAAATAGCGCTGGGCCTGCTTATATTCTCCAAAGCTGTCGATGTCAGCCAACTGGATCACGGCCGCGTCGGGACCATCCTCTCGGGGGGTGATAGCGTAGAGACTGGCGAATTGGTCGGCCGTCCGGTTGAGCGCTGAATTAATGAGCTCGCGCGCCGACATTCCTTCAACATCAAAACTCG
>CAZKCY010000074.1:7357-8669 GCA_964551155.1 uncultured Marinimicrobium sp.
AATAGCCGGCTCGTCCATACTCCAGAGTTGCCGAGCCGACAATGCCAGTCGATCTTCTAAATCGTGCAACGGCAGAATCAGCGGCAGACCGCGCAGTTCGGCCTGCTCACGTAAGGCCGCGCGAATTGAGTCATCGGTCACTTGCTGCAAGCCCTGGGCATCGTCTTTTACCAGCCAAACCAAGAGCGCGGGCCGATTGGCGGGCCAGAGCGGCAGGCCGGCCGAGCGCAGCAGACCTTCGATGGCCGAGGGTGAAAATTTCAACACTAGCTTGGTAGCCGGCAGCTCTTTACCCTCCCGCTCCAACGTCTCGGAGGTCGAGGCGTAGTTAAACTCGTAGACAAAGTCCTGAGCACGCGCCAGAGCGGCTTCTATCTGGTCATGGTCTCTGGCTCCTTGATCGCCGGAGACCCTCACCAGGATATTGGCCAAAGCTTGGCGCGCCGCCTCTTCCCGCTCAGCCGCCGACTGAGAGGCGACCAGCTGCTCGGCGCGATAGATATCCACCAGTTGCTCGGCCCAGGCACCCGAGCCTAAAACCCATAAAACTGCAATTGCCAATAAACGCGCCAAGCTAAGCCCCTGTTTAGTCAAAGTCTCGTTATTCCCAGTCTCGATTTTTTCGAAAACCTCGGTCTTCACAATGCTACCGGACTGGCGGAAGTGCCAGAAAGCCGCATTGTAGCAGTCTATAGACGCCTGAGAAGCCTACTCAGTTCGCGCTGTGGACAATATCTCCCACCGGTTCTGCAAGAGCCAATAGAAACTGCTAGAATAGCGGCCGTTTTATTCAACCCGTCCATTCCTTCCGCGGCCCGATTGCAGGCCCGGCCACAAGCTTGAGAGCGAAGTAGAATCCATGAGCGAACAAACCCCCTCTTCTTTGAGCTATAAAGATGCCGGCGTCGATATAGATGCTGGCGAGGCCTTGGTGGAGCGCATCAAAGGGGTCGCTCAGCGGACCCGTCGCCCAGAAGTCATGGCGGGCCTGGGCGGTTTCGGCGCCCTTTGTGAACTGCCCACAGGCTATAAAGAACCGGTGCTGGTCTCGGGTACTGACGGTGTCGGCACCAAGCTGCGCCTGGCGATGAACCTTGGCAAACACGATACCATCGGCATAGATCTGGTCGCCATGTGCGTCAACGACTTGGTCGTGGCGGGCGCCGAACCGCTGTTTTTTCTCGATTATTACGCCACCGGCAAACTCAACGTGGATGTCGCCGCCGATGTGGTTAGCGGCATCGGCGAGGGCTGTATGCAGGCCGGCTGCTCCCTGGTGGGCGGCGAAACCGCCGAGATGCCGGGCATGTAT
>CAZKCY010000075.1:0-8658 GCA_964551155.1 uncultured Marinimicrobium sp.
GTGACAGGGCAGGTGGTTCGGGACCAAATGGTCGGGCCGTGGCAGGTGCCGGTGGCGGACTGCGCGGTGACCACCTCCTCTTATGACACGTTTGTCGGTGAAGCGATGAGTATGGGCGAGCGGACTCCGGCAGCACTGCTGGATGCTCCGGCTTCCGGGCGCATGGCGATCGCCGAGGCGATCACCAACATTGCCGCCACTCGCATAGGCCAGCTGTCGGACATCAAGCTGTCCGCCAACTGGATGTGCGCCGCCGGTCACGAAGGCGAGGATGAAAAACTCTACCGCACCGTAGAGGCGGTGGGTAATCAGCTGTGCCCCGCGCTTGGCATTACCATTCCGGTGGGCAAGGATTCCATGTCGATGCGCACCGCCTGGCAACAAGAAGGGCAGGACAAGGCCGTGACCGCACCGCTCTCGCTGGTGATTTCCGCCTTTGCGCCGGTGCTCGACGTGCGCCAGACCTTGACTCCGCAAATTCGCACCGACAAGGGACCGAGCGACCTATTGTTAGTGGATTTAAGCGCTGGCAAGAACCGACTGGGCGGCTCGATTCTGGCTCAGGTCTACAACCAGATGGGCGAAGAGCCGGCCGATCTGGACAGTCCCGCCCAGCTGAAAGGCTTTTTCGAGGCCATGCAGGCCAGCTTGGCCGCGGAA
The DNA here is from genome assembly GCA_964551155.1 of uncultured Marinimicrobium sp. Lineage (GTDB taxonomy): Bacteria > Pseudomonadota > Gammaproteobacteria > Pseudomonadales > Cellvibrionaceae > CAZKCY01. The sequence continues at coordinate 661 of CAZKCY010000075.1, forward strand.
GAGCTTTTGGCCTATCACGACCGCAGTGATGGCGGCTTGTTCGTGACTCTGGCCGAGATGGCCTTCGCCGGACACTGCGGTCTGGATCTGGTAATCGACGCCTTGGGTGAAGACCCCCTGGCTGCTTTGTTCAGCGAAGAGCCGGGCGCGGTTCTGCAGGTGCCGCGCGCGCACCTGGAAACGGTTCAGCACCGTTTCACTGAGCAAGGTATAAAAGCCGAAGTTATTGGCCGCCCGAATCAGGACGACTGGCTGCGCATCAAACGCGACGGCGAGCTGATTTTTGACCAGTCGCGTATTATTCTCCAAAGTCTCTGGTCGGAAACCAGTTACCATATGCAGGCGCTGCGTGATAACCCAGACTGTGCCCGCCAGGAGTTTGACCAACTCCTGACCTCGCAGCCCGGCCTGAGTGCTTCGCTCAGTTTTGATCCCAGCGAGGATGTAGCGGCTCCTTATGTGAAGACCGGGGTACGCCCCAAAATGGCCATTTTGCGGGAGCAGGGCGTCAACGGTCAGATGGAAATGGCCGCCGCTTTTGATCGGGCCGGTTTCGTTGCTGTCGATGTGCACATGAGTGATCTGTTGGCTGATCGGGTGCGACTCGATGAGTTCAAAGGCTTGGTGGCTTGCGGCGGCTTTTCCTACGGCGATGTGTTGGGTGCCGGCGAGGGCTGGGCCAAGACGGTCCGGTTCAATAGCCGGGTTAGAGACCAGTTTGCGGGTTTCTTTGAGCGCGATGACAGCTTTTCGCTGGGTATCTGCAACGGCTGTCAGATGCTCTCGAATCTCAAAGATTTGATCCCCGGCGCCGACCACTGGCCCCATTTTGTGCGCAACCTGTCCGAGCAGTTTGAGGCGCGTTTCAGCCTGGTGCAGGTGCCCGAGTCGCCCTCGGTGCTGTTGCGCGGCATGGCCGGGTCGCATTTGCCAGTGGCCGTGGCCCACGGTGAAGGTCGGGCCGAATTTAAGAATCAAGCCGCTTTGGAGGCCTGTGACGCGAGCGGTACCGTAGCGCTGCGCTTTATCGACAGTCACCTTTCAGTTACCCAGGCCTACCCCGCCAACCCCAACGGCTCGCCCAGGGGTATAACCGGGCTGACCAGTCGGGATGGCCGCGCGACTATCCTAATGCCACACCCCGAGCGGGTGTTCCGCACTGTGGCCAACTCCTGGCACCCAGAGGAGTGGGGTGAAGATGGCGCATGGATGCGGTTGTTCCGCAATGCCCGGGTATTCGTGGAATGATTATCGCAGCCCAGCGTGTCTGCACGCTCGTGGCTGCCTTGTTACTGGTGGCGTGCGCCTCGACTGCGCCGGAGCGGGCAGAGCCGGCGCCTGAAAGCTCGAACGCAGCCTCTGCAATTCTGGACAATCCATTGCTTGATGGCTTGTTTGTCGCGCCGGGGTCGGATTTTTCCCACTATACGCAGTTGCTGGTTACCGAATTGCAATTGGACGACTGGCGCAGACCGGGAGTTGAACTGCCGCTTAAAGCGATGAATACCGATGATCGGCGGTTTTTTCGCGAGCAATACGTCAGTGCTTTGGTGCATTATCTGATTGCCGACGGCAGTTATTCTTTGAGCACCGAGCCGGGGCCTGACGTATTGCGACTCGATGCCAGTCTACATCAGCGAATTCGAACGCCTGAAGGCGTGACCAACCCTTCGGATCCGCGCGCAATAGTCGTGATGCTGCTGAATCTGGAGTTCTACGATTCCACCAGCGGAGAGTTATTGGCGACTCTGACAGACCGTCAGGCGATAGGTAGAGTAGGGCAGCGGGACAACAACCCGGTAGCGGCCGCTCAGGTTAGGCGGGCTTTTTCCTACTGGATGCAGACCTTGAAAGAGGAGCTGGATTTGCTTCGCGGCTTAAACTGAGCCATCCAGAAGCAGAAATTGCGAAAAAGCACTCGATTTAAGGCTAGCCAGGCGACCGAACGGACTTCGATCGCCTGGAATTGCTTGGCGTGCTTAGTGGTTGATTACCATAACATCGTCATCCAGGGCGCCAATCAGGCGCTCGGCGGTATTACCTCGGCGAGTTCTGGTGGTGCCACTCTGGCCGAGTGTCCCCATAACGACCAAGTCGGCACCTATCTCTTCGGCTACTTGGGAAACGACATCTGAGGTATAGCCATTTCTGACGTGAATCCGCTCCTGCTTAATGCCGGTTTCACGCACCAGTCGACCGCGATCGGGGTAGTTCATTGAATCCAGATAGCCGTTAATGACGTGCAGTTCCGCTCCGTACACCTCGGCAAAATGGCGCGCTTGCTCAAGAATGATTTTGTTCAATTCTTTCTGAACTTCGCGCTGAGCCTGGAAGTTTACCGCGGCGAGAATCACGCTGCGCTGGGGTTTGGCACCCGGACGAATCAACACCACCGGACAATGGGCGCCTTTGAGCAGTTCCCACTTGGACTCGGTGAAGGTAAACCGGCTGTAAGTGACTTTGGCGTGTACCGGCAGGTAGATCAGATCGGCGCCGAAACGCTTGGAGGCCTGCATGATGGATTCCTGCCACTCTCTGGACCAGGAGACTTCAATCAGATAGTCCAGGCCGGCTTCCGCCAGGGGCTTTTTAATGACTTCGTCGAACCAACGCTGGTCGCGAAACAGGTTGTCGTTGCTGGCACGGGTATCTACAGCATCGCCGTCGACCGCTACAAAAACGTAGATGTAGGGTTTAACTTCGTGCAGTGCGCCGGTAATGATGGCGCGCTCCAGCGCGATGTGCTGATCGTCGTTGGGGTCCACAACGACAAAGAGTTTTTGCTGTATGGTCATACTGACTCCTGCTGATTGATCCGTAACGAGTAACGGTTCTGATTGTTATGGTCGTTATCATAGCGCATTGCTATGCTGTTGGTTGCGATATAATGGCTTAGCATAGCAACCGCAGAATTTTTTTTACAGTGGAAAATAGGGCGCGGCGCCCCAATGGTCTATCCTAGAGCTAGAGAATAGCTTGGTATCCGCCGCGATATCGGCAACTTTTATCTAACTGGCAGGAGGTTTTTCGATGCCCAATGATACTCAGTGGCAAAGACGCACCGATGAATGGATTAAGATGACTCAGGAGTCGCGCAAGCGCAAGCAGGAGGCTCGGCGCAAGGCGGTGTCGGAACCCTACCGCCCACCTTCCGAACAAGAGCAAAAAAGCGCTTACCGCTAGACCTCTTTTCACTCCTTCCCTGGGGCACAGTCAGCGCTGCCGCGCCAGAGCGGCAGCTCACTGGTCAGGCTTTATTCCCAGTCAAAATCCGAATAGCGCGCCAGATCTTGCGGCTCCTGGACTCCCTCATAACGTTTGCCGTCGATGATCCAGGTGGGGAAGCTCTCGATCCCCGCTCGCTGGCAAGCCAGGGCTAAAGCGGCTCCGCGACCGTAAGGAGAGCATTCAACGTAGGGCAACTGCTCCTGGGCCTTGCCAAAAAGCTGACGTTGCCTCAGGCAGGCGGCACACCAGGAAGCGCCGTAAAAAGTGGCGTCGCTTTGTTGCAGATGGACCGCCAGTGCTTCCAGCTTTTCTTCTGCTGGGGCTCCGGTCAATTGGTCGTAGTGGTAGTAGAAGTGCAGGGCACCGACCACGACTATTGCGATTACGCCTCTGTTTAGCAGCCATTGGCTCCAGCTCATGCCCGGCGCACTGACGGGCCGACTTAAGGTCAGCCGTACGAATATTCCGGTCAAAATTGCTAGCGACGTCAGGCACCACAGGCAGACCGCCGATAAATTCCAGATGCCCACGAGCGTTAGATAAACGCTGATTATCAGTCCCAGCAGGGCCAGAGTCCAGAGACGGCGCCAATCTTTCAAACGCTTGGAACCGCGCCAAGCGAGCGCGGCAATCAGCGCGTAGAGCGCGAAGCCCCAGAGTGCCAATGGCAGACCGAGCACTTTGGACCACCGGCTCTGTTGGATCAGGTCGCAGGCTGACTCGGCCGAGCAGAGGGCGATATCGGAATCCATCCAGGCCACTAGGCTTAGATAGGCGGTGATCAACATCCCCAGTGCCGCCAAGCCCAGTGTTATCCAATCTGGGTGTGGTTCCTGGGCCCTGGGGGCAGAGGGCTTCTTTGCAGTTCGCGGCTTGCGCATGGGGTTCTCCTTGCCGGTTCTGATTGTTATCAGGCGTGTCGGTTAGCAGCGCTGGGCTAGTCCAGTTGCTCGCGCGGATCTGAGGGGTCTTGCTCCTCCTCAGAGTCGACCATGGGCATCCAGCCACCCAATTCCCGCCAGCGATTGACAATATAGCAGAACAGATCCGCAGTTTTTTCGGCGTCGTAGGCAGCTGAGTGGGCAGCGGTGTTGCTGAACTCGATATTGGCGGCCTTGCAAGCCTTGGCCAGCACCGTTTGGCCAAACGCCAGACCGCCCAAAGTGGCGGTATCGAAACAGGAAAAGGGATGAAAGGGGTTGCGTTTGATTTCGCACCGGGCCACGGCGGCGTTGACGAAACCCAGGTCGAAATGGGCGTTGTGACCCACCATCACCGCTCTGGTGCAGCCGCTCTCGCGCACGGCTTTGCGCACCGCCTGGAGCAGATCCTCCATCACCATAGCTTCGGGTTCCGCAAGGCGTTCGGGATTGTCCAGATCTATGCCGGTAAAGTCCAAAGCGGCCTGCTCTACGTTGGCGCCTTCAAAAGGGTCGACATGAAAGTCAAAAGTTTCCCGGCGGCGTAGGTAGCCTTCCTCGTCCATATACAGAGTAACGGCGGCGATTTCCAAAAGGGCGTCGGAACCGGCGTTGAAGCCTCCGGTTTCGACATCGACCACCACCGGGAGGAAGCCGCGAAAGCGGCCGGCGATGGGGGACTTGGGATCTTTGGGCGTTTCGGGAGGATTCACAGCATAACCTTAAAAAGTCGCAAAAAAGAAGGTCGAGAAAAGGCGCTCTAGCGGGTCAATTGCCAGTTCAGCGTCTCGCCGGCGGCAAGTGGAATTAACGGCGTCTCAGGGGCCAGTTGCAATTGCTCGGGTACTTGCCAGGGGCGCTTTACCAGGGTGATTTGATCACTGTTGCGCGGCAAACCGTAGAAGTCGGGACCAAAATGACTGGCAAAACCTTCCAGCTTGTCGAGCGCGCCCGCTTCCTCAAAGGCTTGGGCATAGAGCTCTATAGCGGCGTGGGCGGTGTAGGCGCCGGCGCAGCCGCAGGCGGTTTCCTTCCGGTTTTGGGCGTGAGGTGCTGAATCGGTACCCAGGAAGAATTTCGGGTTGCCGCTGGTGGCGGCGGCGATTAATGCCTGCTGGTGACTGCCTCGCTTGAGAATCGGCAGGCAGTAGTAATGCGGCCGAATACCGCCGGCGAGCATGTGATTGCGGTTGTAGAGAATATGGTGTGCGGTAATAGTGGCGGCGACATTGGGGCCTGCTTCGCGCACAAAATCTGCGGCGTCGCGGGTGGTGATATGTTCGAGCACCATGCGCAGTTCCGGAAAACTTTCGGTCAAGGGGGCGAAAGTGCGCTCGAGAAACACCTGCTCGCGATCAAAAATATCGATGTGCTTGTCGGTCACTTCGCCGTGCAGAAGAAACTTGAGCCCCTGCTCCTGCATAGCCTCGAGTACCGGGTAGAGCTTGTTTAGGTCGGTAACCCCCGAGTCGGAGTTAGTGGTAGCGCCAGCCGGGTAGAGCTTGCAGGCCACTACCCCGGCTTCGCGCGCGCGCGCTATATCTTCGGGCTGAGTATTGTCGGTGAGATAGAGCACCATCAAAGGCTCAAAATCGCTGCCCGCCGGCAAGGCGGCCAATATTCGCTCGCGATAGGCCAGCGCCAAGTCGGCGTTGGTCACCGGAGGCACCAGGTTGGGCATGACGATTGCCCGTCCAAAACAGCGCGCGGCGTCGGTGACGGTGCGCTCCAGAGCGGCGCCGTCGCGTAAATGAATATGCCAGTCGTCGGGACGGGTGAGGGTTATTTCCTGGGTCATAGGCCGGATGATCGCTCGAGCTTGAAAGGGTTGGAGTATCTGCTTGGAGTAACTAAGGTGGCATGCTAACAAAAATGCTCCTAAAGCGCAGCCGAAGCGGGCCGATAAGCTCTTTATGACGAATTTGGAAATCACCCCATGAACGAGCGCTGGCGCACTTTATCGGTGCTGATCTTTACTTTTGCTCTGGTGGCTGCACCAGCGGCCGCGACCAGCTTCGCCTCGGTGATGAGCGATGCCCAGTGGCGGGTGGAGGCGTCGGTGTTCGAGTGCAAAATGAGTCATCCTATTCGCGCCTTTGGCGAAGCGGTGTTCCTGCAAAGGGCGGGTGAGCAGCAAGCTTTCTATTTGCGCCAACAGAACCGTTATCTGTCCGAAGGCGAAGCGGAGCTGACAGCTCGCCATCCGCTCTGGCGAGAAATGCCCGCTCGGGAGTCATTGGGCCGGGTAGCGGTGACCTTGGGTGAGCGTCCGGTGCAGCTGGATTGGCAACAATCCCAGCGGCTAATCGCCCAGCTGCACAACGGCAATCGAGTTTTTTTTAGCCACGCTTCCTGGGCGAGTGCCGAGGACCAGATGCAGGTGGTGGTTGAGCCAATCAGTTTTCGCCCGGCTTTGAGCGCCTATCAAGATTGTCTGGCAGACTTGTTGCCGGTCAATTATGACCAAATTGCGCGAACCGCGTTGTATTTCCCGGCGGGCAGTGGCGAGCTCCCCGAGTCTGAGTTGCTTAAGCTTCGGCAGCTGACTCGGTACGCCAAAGCCGATGACCGGGTCACTGAGATCTACGTCGATGGCCACACCGACGCCATAGGTTTAAAGGCCGACAATCTGGAGCTGGCTCAAAAACGCGCTCAAGCCGTCAGCCAGTATTTGGTCGACAATGGCATCGCTGAAAATAAAATTAAAGTGCGCTGGCACGGCGAGCGGTACCCCGTCGCCTCTAACGACACCCCCGAGGGACGGAATGAAAATCGACGGGTAACCATCCGCGTGGATCGTGACGATGAACGGCTGGGCACCCTAAGCTCGAATCTGCGTTAAGCGTACCTTTTCAAAGCGGATGAATTGTTCTCTTGGGCGCCTCGACTGCCCGGTCGCTTGAATTTATGGAATTAATCTCCTATCTCTAAGTCATAAGCTTCCCGAACTGGCGCTCGTCGTGTCATTCCGTTGCGGTTCGCGGCGCCGACCTCGAATTGAGACCAAGGAGATGAAAAACCGATGTATCCTTTTAACTGCAGTGCTTTTGTTAACCCAGCTATGGCCCGCAAAGCCTTGGCGCTGCTGGCGCTTTTGAGCTTCCTGGTCGGCGTCAATTCCGTTCAGGCTCAGGCGCTTCCGGACTTTACCCAACTGATTGAAGAGCAATCTCCGGCGGTGGTGAAAATCACTGTTCAAGGGAGTATCGACACTGGTCAAGGCGGGCAGCTTCCTCAGGGGCAGCAGATCCCGGAAATCTTTCGCGAATTTTTCGAGCAGCAGCGCCCCGAGCGAGAGTTCCGCTCTATGGGTTCGGGCTTCATTATTTCCGAAGACGGCTATGTGTTGACCAACAATCACGTAGTGGCGCGCGCCGATGAGATTCGGGTGCGCCTGATTGATCAGCGGGAGTATCCGGCCGAAGTGGTGGGGGAGGATCCTCGTTCGGATCTGGCACTGCTGAAAATCGACGCCGACGATCTGCCCACTTTGAGCTTCGCTAAATCGGACAGTTTAAAAGTGGGCGAGTGGGTGCTGGCGATTGGCTCGCCCTTCGGTCTTGATTACTCCGCCAGTGTCGGGATTGTCAGCGCCATAGGCCGCACCATTCCCGGTGGTGGCCGGGATAGTTATGTGCCCTTTATCCAAAGCGATGTGGCCATTAATCCAGGTAATTCTGGCGGCCCGCTGTTCAATATGAAAGGCGAAGTCGTGGGAATTAACTCCCAGATTTTTACCCGCTCAGGGGGATCGATAGGCTTGTCGTTTGCGGTGCCATCAGAGCTTGCGCGCGAAGTTGTTGCCCAGCTGAAAGAATCAGGCCGGGTCGAGCGCGGCTGGCTGGGGGTG
>CAZKCY010000076.1:0-8657 GCA_964551155.1 uncultured Marinimicrobium sp.
AGCCGCGCCATGGTCAGCTCCATGTTGGACTGGCCAGAGGCCAGCCAGACATCGCCCACCAGCACGTCCTCCAGGATGATCTGATTGTCGCCTTTAACGATCAGCTCGAATGGACCGCCGGCGGACATTTCCGGCAGGTCGATACGCCATTCGCCTTCCTCGTTGGCCTGAGTCAAATAGCTTTCCCCGCGAAATTCCACCGCCACAGCCTCACCGGCATCGGCCCAGCCCCAGACCGGCACTTGGGTGTTGCGCTGCAGCACCATGCCGTCACTGACCAGTTTAGGTAGACGCACTTCCGCCTGGGCACCACTGGTAATCAACAAACCCAGGCTCAATCCCAGGAGAAACGCTTTTTTCATGTGGTATTCCTATTCATTTAGTCGTGTTTATTAGAGGTTGTTTTAAGGTTTAGACTTATAGTCTAACTGATAATAAGCGCTTCGCAAGCAACCCTTTAATTGAGCTTTCCAGTCCTCAGCATTTCACTGAAATCTGTTGCTGATAGTGGTTTGGAGAACAAATACCCTTGGGCGAAATCACAGCCGATGTCTTTTAACCAATCTCGCTGCTCAGAGGTTTCTACGCCCTCGGCAACCACTTTTAAACCGAGCTTGTGGGCCATAAATACGATGGTTTCTGCGATCGCCCGATTGCTTGAACCCGGCTCGCTGTCACGCACGAAGGTTTGATCGATTTTCAAGTAATTGACATCGAAGCGCGCTAAATAGGCGAGCGAAGAATAGCCGGTGCCGAAATCATCCAGAACCAGTTTGATTCCGGCGGCTTTCAACTCCAAAAGCTTGTTGGCCAAATAGTCAGTGTCTTGTAAAAAAATATTTTCCGTCAGCTCTATGGCTACACCGGCTTCTGAACGGGAAAATTGCTCCAGATAGGGCTGCCAGGGCTTGGTGCCATCTTCGTGCATGAACTGCATTGGCGAGGCGTTGATGGTCAACTCTACGGGAGTCAAACCCTCCGCACTCCAATGCTTTAGGTTGGCAGCCGCCTCGGCAAATACCCAATGCTCCAGACCGGACATTAAACCGGTTTGTTCAGCCAAATCGAGAAACTCGCCCGGCAATAGAAAACCTTTCGAAGGATGTTCCCAGCGCACCAAGGCTTCGGCTTTGGAGACGCTGTCATCGGATAGATCGACAATAGGTTGAAAATAGAGCCGGAGCTGGTGGTTGTCCTGGGCGTCTCGCAATTGCTCGATCAACCGTTGTCGGACACTGCGCTCCTGACGCATTGTGTCACTGAAAAAACAAATCTTGTTGCGCCCCGAGCGCTTTGCCAAGTACATGGACTCGTCGGCATTGTTGAGTAGCTGCTGGTCGCTCCGAGCATCTTCCGGAAATAGGGTTACCCCTATGCTTCCCGAAATAACTACCTCGTCTTGATCGAGCTTAAAAGGTCGCTTGAGCTCCTTGAGAATTTTCTCTGCTATCTCTTCGATCAGCTTGCGGTCGCCGGTATCCAACAGCAGCACGGTAAATTCGTCACCACCAATACGAGCAACAGTGTCTGAGTGTCGAATGCAGGAATCGATTCGTTCGGCCGCTATTCTAAGCAGTTTGTCTCCGGCATCATGACCCAGGCGATCATTGATTTCCTTAAATTTGTCCAGGTCGATAAACAACAGCGCGAAGGGGTCACCGGTTCGGTCAGAATGGGCGGCATGTTGCGTCATGCGGTCGCGAAATAAACGTCGATTGGGTACCCCAGTGACCGGATCGTAATTGGCGTGCCGCCAGATTTCGGCTTCAGAATGTTTGCGAAAAGTAACGTCATGCGCGATCCCCGATATAGCTTCCGGGTTTCCCTGCTCGTCCAACATCGGCGCGTGCACTGTCTCAAAGGATCGAACTTCGCCATTGCTGTTTAGGATCTCGATTTCTCTCCAGCGCTGCTTTTTGTCCTCTAGAATTTTGGCCAGCTCTGTTTCACCATTGTAACGAGCGGGAAGCGGCATATCGGAAAAGTGTTTGTCTTTTATCTCTTCGACTGATTTGCCGCAGAGGTTCGCCATGGCCTTGTTGACGTAATGAAATTTTCCATCAAGGGTCAAAATGTAGCAGGGGTCCGGTAACGACGAGACCATGGTTTCAAAGAGTCGGCTTTGTTTTTGTTTTTCCCGGCCATAGCACTCGAGCGATTTTTCCAGTACCCGATCCAATTCATAGTTAAAACGAATTATTGAATCTATATTAATAGTTTTTGTTTTTTCTGATTCAGCCCAGAGCTCGATGACGGTCATCCGCAGGGCTTGGAATTCTTGAGATAGATTGACAACTTCGAGCCCCAGCTCGTAGCGCTCCTGGCCATGAATACCGGCGTAAATCTGGCTGTCCGGGTGATCGGCATTGAACTCCGAGCGTTCTTTGCGCCCGCTTCCTGGGCGCTCCATTTGGGCGGCAATGCCCAACAAGATTTGTTCTAGATGGTCTCGGATTTCTTCCCGGGACATGGCGTTAGGGAGAGCCGCTTTGGCATCGTGTTCCCAAATGGTGAGTATGTCCCCCACTTGGGTTCGTATAAATTCGCTCAGTTCCATTTCCCGTCGTCTCTCAAAGAAGGTGTGTGGCTACTGAGCTCAAAGCCGGCAAGCAGTTTGCGGGGCGCTCAATAATGAGCTATTGAGACAAACAATAGGGCTGCCTCCAGAAAACCTGAGCCAGCTTTTAGTGTTATCCAATTTGCGGCAGAAACCTAACAACTGGAACTGAATTGGATCAATACAGAGGTAGGGAATTTCGCATAAATCCTCAGCCATCTTCACTAAGTCTAGAACGGAGATGACGTTTGGCAAGAGAAAATGTGCAATTTTTGTGCAGAAATAGGACCCCCTTTTCACTTCGAGGGAGTCCTTTGGTTGGTGCGGCTTAAATATCCAAGTTGGCTACCGCCAGGGCATTGCTCTCGATAAACTCGCGCCGGGGTTCAACGTGGTCGCCCATCAGAGTGGTAAAGATTTGATCGGCACCAATGGCGTCCTGAATGTTCACTCTGAGCATACGACGGGTTTCGGGATTCATGGTGGTATCCCAAAGCTGCTCCGGATTCATCTCCCCCAGGCCTTTATAGCGCTGAACGTTATAGCCTTTGCGCGACTCCTTCATCAGCCACTCCAGTGCTTCGTCAAAGCTGCTGACCGGTTGCTTGCGCTCGCCGCGCTGGATATAGGCGCCCTCTTCGATCAAGCTGTCGAGTTTTTCGCCCAGTGCCACTATGGAGGCGTATTCGCCGGACTGGAAAAATTCGTGGTTGAATGCGTAATGGGTAGAGACGCCGTGGGCAATGATTTCTATTTGCGGTAAAAACAAATGCCGTTCGCTGTCTTCACGTACGGTAATCACGTAGCGCTGGCTGCCGGCTCGAGCATCCAGGCTCAAACGCGCCAATAACTGATCGCCCCACTGCTGCATATGGCCCTGGTCGGTCAGATGCTCGGGCCGCAGAGATGGCAAGTAGATCATCTGATCCAGAATTTCCTGCGGATACAAGCGCGCCAGACGCTGGATGGTTGCCATTACCGCACGATACTCATTGACCAGTTTTTCCAGGTTGGGGCCACTCAATCCGGGCGCATCGGCGTTGACATGCAGACTGGCACCTTCGAGCGCCGCCTGGGTCAGGAATGCCGTCAGAGCGTCTTCGTCTTTCAGGTACTGCTCCTGTTTCCCCTTGCTGATTTTGTACAGCGGTGGCTGGGCGATATACACATGGCCGCGCTCAATCAGCTCGCGCATCTGGCGGAAGAAGAAGGTCAGCAATAGGGTGCGAATGTGCGAACCATCTACGTCGGCGTCGGTCATGATAATGATGCGATGGTAGCGCAGTTTTTCGGGATTGAATTCTTCCTTGCCGATACCGCAGCCCAAAGCGGTAATCAAGGTGCCTACCTCGGCGCTGGAGAGCATCTTATCGAAGCGGGCTTTTTCGACGTTTAGGATCTTACCTTTCAAGGGCAGAATCGCCTGGGTTTTACGGGCGCGGCCCTGCTTGGCGGAACCGCCGGCCGAATCACCCTCCACCAGATAAACTTCAGACAGCGCCGGGTCTTTTTCCTGGCAATCCGCCAGTTTTCCGGGCAAGCCGGCAATATCCAGGGCGCCTTTGCGGCGGGTCATATCGCGGGCCTTGCGCGCCGCTTCGCGAGCTCGGGCGGCCTCGATCATCTTGTTAACAATGGCTTTGGCTTCGGCGGGATTTTCGAGTAGATAGTCGCCGAAAATCTGATACATCTCCTGCTCTACCGCAGTTTTTACTTCCGAAGAGACCAGTTTGTCTTTGGTTTGCGAGGAAAACTTGGGGTCCGGCACCTTGACCGAAACAATGGCGGTCAAACCTTCCCGGGCATCGTCGCCGGTGGTGGCTACTTTGGCGTTTTTACCCAGGCCTTCGCGCTCAATATAGCCGTTCAAAGTCCGGGTGAGTGCGGCTCGAAAACCCGCCAAATGGGTACCGCCGTCGCGCTGAGGGATGTTGTTGGTGTAACAGTAGAGGTTTTCCTGGAAGGAATCATTCCACTGTAGTGCAATCTCCACACCTATACCGTCCTCACGGGCGGCAGAGACTATATGCACGGTGCGGTTTATAGGTGTTTTGTTGAGGTTCAGATGTTCAACGAACGCTCGCAGGCCGCCTTCGTACTGATAGACCTCTTCTTTGCCGCTGCGCTCGTCTTTCAGGACAATGCGTACGCCAGAGTTCAAGAACGACAATTCCCGCAACCGCTTGGCCAAAATTTCGTAGTGAAACTCGATGTTGGTGAAAGTTTCCGCAGATGGTTTGAAATGAATATCGGTTCCGGACTTGCTGGTCTCGCCTACTACGGCCAGAGGCGCCTGGGGCACGCCGTGGCGGTAGGTTTGCTCAAAAACCTGGCCTTTGCGGCGAATGGTAAGCTTCAAGTTTTCGGAGAGCGCATTCACTACCGAGATACCGACGCCATGCAAACCGCCGGATACCTTATAGGTATTGTCATCGAACTTACCGCCGGCATGGAGCACCGTCATGATGACTTCTGCAGCGGAAACCCCCTCTTCGTGCATTTCGGTGGGAATACCGCGGCCATTGTCGCTAACACTGATGGTTTCGTCGGGATGAATGACCACTCTAATTTCAGAACAGTGCCCTGCAAGGGCCTCATCGATGGAGTTATCGACGATTTCAAACACCATGTGGTGCAAACCTGAGCCGTCGTCGGTGTCGCCGATATACATGCCCGGGCGCTTGCGCACCGCATCCAGGCCTTTAAGTACCTTGATGCTCGATGAATCGTAGTTCTGTTCTGACATAGAGTTTTGCTCCACTCAATCTTATTCGGTTACATCTGTCGAAGATTCGACAACTGCCCTTACTTGCCCCTGTTCCACGTGGAACACTTTTCTGGGCACTGATGTTCTATGCTGCCAATCGGCCAACAAGGCTTCTTGCTCGACGCCGGTAATAAAAACCTGCGTTTTCAAAGCCTCTAACCATTCAACTAGCTTCGCCCGATGATCTTTATCCAACTCCGCCGGCAAATCGTCCACCAGATAGACGCAGGCCCCACCGGTTTTTTGGGCGTAAATATAGCCCTGAGCAATTTTCAACGCACAGACGACCAGCTTCTGCTGCCCTCGGGAGAGTATGTCGCCAGCAGGCACTCCATCGACGGATATTCTCAAGTCTGCCCTATGGCTGCCGCTCTGGGTGTGGCCTTGGCGAAGATCTCGCTCAAGGCCCGTCTCCATCACTTCGATTAGGCTGCGTTCTCGGTCCCAGCCTCTAAAGTAGCTGAGTTCGATGCCCGGGATTCGTACAAAAGATTCCAATAGCTCCAAGAAAGTGGCTTTGAATTCTCGGACACACCGATCTCGATATTGATCAATGGTCTCACTGAGAATGACCAACTCACGGTCCCATACTTGCAATTCAGCTGCGTCTATTCTACCACGTCGAAGGAGGCTATTGCGGTGTTTTAGACAGCGCTGGGCGCCCTTCCAGGCGGCAAAAAATTGAGGTTCCACGTGGAACACCAGCCAATCAATAAACTGCCGTCTGACCTTTGGGCTACCTTCAAGAAGTAAAAACGTATCGGAGTTGATAACCTGAATTGGTAAATAGCTCGCCAATTCCGCTATAGACCCCACTTGTAGGCCGTTGGCCTTAAAGCTTGATTGGCCGTTGACCTGCCTCTCAACGCCCAGTGGAACTTCGGCCGAATTGCTTAAGACTCGACCGAATACCGTGAACGCCGTCGATTGATGGTGGATGAGGGGTTTGTGTTTATGGCTTCGAAAAGAACGCCCCAGCGCCAAGACATTTATTGCCTCAAGTACACTGGTCTTACCGGAGCCGTTCTCACCAAAAAGCAGGTTGACCCGCGGCGACGGAACTATATCCACCGCCTGGAGGTTGCGAAGGTTTTGTACCGAAAGTCGTTTAAGCGTCATACAACCCCGAAAAGGGGTGAAAGTGGGGATGGCACTGCCTATGCACCTTTAAAGGCGCATAGGCATAACCACGTACAGAGAATCACTGTTGTCAGGCTCTTCCAGCAGCGCACTGCTGTTGGCATCAGAAAGGGTGATCTTGATGTTTTCGTGATTTATGACGTTGGCGACATCCAGCAGATAGCTGACATTAAAACCCACCTCCAGCGTATCGCCGCTGTAATCTACACTGACCTCTTCCTCCGCCTCTTCTTGTTCGGGGTTGTTGGCGACTATGGTCATAGTGCCTTCACTGAGCAACAGGCGCACACCACGGTACTTCTCGTTGGACAGAATCGCCGTACGACCGAAAGCTTGCTTAAGATCAGTCCGAGCACCATAGACAACCTTATCGCCCCCCCGAGGAAGAACTCGCTCGTAGTCGGGGAACTTACCGTCAACCAACTTGGAAGTAAAAGTATAGTCGCCCGTGCCCATGCGAATGTGATTGGCGCTTAGACTGACATCTACAGGTTTGTCAGAATCTTCCAGCAGCCGGGAAAGCTCCAAAACGCCTTTGCGGGGCAGAATCGCCTGAATGGTGTCGGGAGTATCGACCTGCACCGGGCGGGTACACATAGCCATACGGTGGCCGTCGGTGGCTACTACGCGCAAATGATCGGCCCGAACTTCCCAAAGCATGCCATTCAAGTAGTAGCGCACGTCCTGCTGAGCCATAGCAAAGGCGGTGCGCTCGATCAGGCGCTTAATCTCCTGCTGGGCACAGCTAAACTGCAAATCACTTGGGCCATCCTCAACATTTGGGAAATCAGAGGCGGGAAGACAAGACAAGGTAAACCGGCTGCGGCCGCTCTTAACCACCATGCGCTGCTCTTCCTGGGCAAACTCGATGTCGGAGCCTTCCGGGAGAGATTTGCAAATATCCAACAACTTGCGCGCCGGCAAGGTTAACTCGCCCGATTCGCCAGCTTGGGACAACTGTAGACGACCCACAATTTCCACTTCCAGGTCGGTACCGGTTAGCGCCAACTGGTCGCCATTCAACACCATAAGCACATTGGACAATACCGGTAAGGTTTGACGGCGTTCAACCACGCCCGAAACTAATTGCAGGGGCTTTAGCAAAGCTTCGCGGGAAACGACAAATTTCATGTGTGAGTCTCTTTATTAAGTTCCTGTTATTAACTTCCTGGTCGAGCGCTAGGGGTCAAGCCCTCAATGGTATCGGTTTTTTGCTCTGGACACTATGTGGTCAGAGAACGAAGCAAATTCTTCATATCTTCGCGTATATCGGAGTCTTCTTCCTGCATCTGCTTGATCTTACGGCAAGCGTGCAAAACCGTGGTATGGTCCCTGCCGCCAAAGGCCTCGCCGATCTCCGGCAGGCTGTGATTGGTCAACTCCTTGGCCAAGGCCATGGCTACTTGCCGCGGTCTGGCCACCGACCGGCTACGCCGCTTGGAGAGCATGTCGTTCATTTTGATTTTGTAGTATTCGCCCACTACCCGTTGGATATTGTCGATACCGACCTGTTTATCCTGCAGCGCCAGCAAATCTTTGAGCGCTTCACGGACCAAATCCACATCGATACTGCGCCCAGTAAACTGTGCATTGGCGATCACCCTTTTTAGGGCACCCTCAAGTTCACGAACATTGGAGCGAATTCGTTGGGCAATAAAAAAGGCCGCATCGTGCGGGAGGTCGACACCGACGTGTTCTGCCTTTTTCATCAAAATAGCGACTCGGGTTTCAAGTTCCGGTGGCTCTACTGCCACTGTCAAACCCCAGCCAAAACGCGACTTTAATCGTTCTTCGAGGCCGTTGATCTCTTTCGGGTAGCGATCACAAGTCAGAATAATCTGTTGACCACCCTCGAGCAGAGAGTTGAAAGTGTGAAAAAACTCCTCTTGAGAGCGCTCTTTGCCGGCAAAAAACTGAATATCATCGATAAGCAGTGCGTCCACCGACCGATAATAACGCTTAAAATCGTTGATGGCGTTAAGCTGCAAAGCTTTTACCATATCGGCCACAAACCGCTCGGAATGCAAATAAATCACTTTGGCATTCGGGTTCTTGGCCACCATGGCATTGCCCACCGCCTGCATTAAGTGAGTTTTACCAAGACCTACGCCACCGTATATAAATAGTGGGTTGTAAGAGCCGCCGGGATTCTCCGCCACCTGCTTAGCCGCGGCGAGCGCCAATTGATTGGAT
>CAZKCY010000077.1:0-8571 GCA_964551155.1 uncultured Marinimicrobium sp.
GGGCGATATAGAGCGCTACGATTCGGGCATTCTGCACGCCATTTCGCGCTTTAAGGTGCATGTGGTGAGCAAGGACATTAACGCCAACACCATTACTCACTATGTGGCCGGCAACCTAAAAACGGTGAATCGCATCCGCAGGATTCTGGAAGAAAAGTATCCCGATGCCGAGCTCAATATCCGCAAGATAGCCGTCGTTTCGGCCATTGGCAGCGATATGAATGTTCCCGGTATGTTGACCAAAACCGTATCGGCACTGTCTTCGGCGGACATCAGCGTTCTGGCCGTGCATCAGTCGATCCGCCAGGTGGATATGCAGTTTGTGATTAATGAAGACGACTACGACCTGGCCATTCAAAGCCTGCACCGTTGTCTGGTGGAAGTCCATGACCACGGTGAGGCCATATGCGCGGCATAGTTGTCCTGCTTCTGGCAATGACGGCCTCCGTGGTCTGCTGGGCTCAGCCGGAGGAGGAACCTCCGGCTGACTTCTCCGCTGAGCAGCACCAGCAAGTGGAAGAGGCCGTCGATGATCTTAAAGAGCCTCTATACAGCCCTTTCATTGAGCGCTACGTGCTCGATGAATTAAAGCAGTTGCGGGTAGATTTAGCGGCTGCAAGGACGGATTTAATTCAGCAGATTGTCGATCGGGAAATTTCTTCCATTGATAGGGGCGTTACCTACGCGACCAACACGGTTACTTACTTTTTCTATTTGATTGCCGCGGTGAGTTCTATTCTGGTGCTTCTGGGGTGGAATTCGCTGCGCGATATCAAGGAGAAGATGAGCTTGTTGGCGGACGAAGAGGTCAGCAAGTTGATCAACGCCTACGAAGTCCGACTGCGCAGTATCGAAAAGCAGCTTACCCAGAAAACCCAGCACATTGATGCCAACCGCGAAGAGATTGAGCGCACTCAGGAGATACATTCGCTCTGGCTTAGAGCTGGGCTGGAACATTCGGCGAGCAACAAGATTGCCATTTACGATCAGATACTTTCCATCAAACCGGAAGACTGCGAAGCGCTTACCTATAAAGCGGATGTGGTACTGGAGCTGGGTGAACCCCAGTGGTCAATCAATCTCTGTCAGCAGGCTCTGTCGGTGGACTCAGATAATGCCCACGCCTTTTATCAGTTGGCCTGCGCGCATACGGCTTTGAATCACTACGACGAAGCGGTTCACTTTTTGAAGGAAGCCGTCGCTCATGCCGACAGCTATCGCGATGACATTATGCAGGATCCAGCACTGGCGCCGCTGCGCGATATGCCGGCAATCAGGGAGTTGCTTGGCGATCAATACCCCGGAGTGGAGTAGGCGAGACTTAATAGTCTTTTTAATGCGCTGCTGTGCATTTGAGGCTGGTAAGGCTTGGTGCAAGATCTTCTTGATTTCATTTAAGCTTAGCCAGGACCCAGCGAAGTGACGGATTTTGGTGTATCTTTTATAAGATTCCACTGACCCTGTCACCTGGATCCTAGAGCGGTGTGTAACCGGTCCAACCAATAAATCGGCACGGAGACGCCGGTATAAAAAGGAGTCTAGAATGTTCGATCGTCTCGCTCGCCTGCTGGGCATTAGCGCCATTCCTCAAGTGTTTTTTATTGCTGTCGGCATCGTCATTCTGTTTGTCGGCTTCGCCATCCCTTTCAATGAGGAATTCGCCAGCTTCTTTCAGACGCTGGCGCAGTTCACTTTTACTCGTTTTGGCTGGTTTTATATCCTGGCTGTGAGCGGCTTGCTGCTGTTCTTGATTTGGGTGGCGCTGAGTGTTTACGGTCGGATTCGTCTGGGGCCAGATAACGAAGGACCCGAATACGGCACAGTCACTTGGTTTTGCATGCTCTTTGCCGCGGGCATAGGCACCATTTTGATGTTCTGGGGCGTGGCCGAGCCCATGTTCCACTTTGCCAGCCCGCCTTTGGCGGGGGTCGAGCCCGGTAGCGCTGAAGCTGCCAAACTGGCAATGAACTTCGCCTTCTTTCACTACGGTTTACATACCTGGACCATTTTTACTCTGCCGGCTCTGGCTATAGGCTACTTTACCTACCGCCAGGGACTGCCGATGCGCATCAGCAGCGTTTTTTATTCGGTTTTGGGCGATCGCATTTACGGCCCTTGGGGTTGGGCGATCGACATTATCGCTCTGCTGGGGACCCTCTTTGGGGTGGCGGTATCGGTAGGTTTAGGGACTTTGCAGATCAACAGCGGCTTGAATTACCTGGTGGGCTTACCGGTGGGCAGCAGCTCCCAGGGCATAATCGTCGGCGCTATCATTTTGGTGGCGACGATTTCCGTGGCGCTGGGCCTCGATAAGGGGATCAAACGGCTGTCAGAGTTCAATATTATTTTGGCTCTGGTTATTTTGCTGTTCATCGCCATCGCCGGCCCGACGCTGTTTATCGTTTCCGGCGCTGTGCAGAATTTCGGCATGTATATTCAGAATCTGCCCTGGATGTCCTTTTGGACCGAAGCCTACAGCGACAGTAACTGGCAGCGCGATTGGACCGTATTTTATTTCGCTTGGACTATTTCCTGGGCGCCTTATGTGGGTATTTTTATCGCTCGCATTTCGAAAGGCCGTACCATTCGTCAGTTCGTCGGGGGAGCTCTGGGTGCACCTTTGATGTTCACAGTGATTTGGTTTTCAGTTTTTGGCCTCTCCGCTATCGATCTGGAAATGAATCAAGGTATCGATATTTCGTCGGCGGTTCAGGCCGATGTATCGGTGGCTCTGTTTTCGTTTTTGCAGAACTTTCCTTGGACAGCTTTTGTATCCGGCTTGGCGATGGTGGTAATAGTGGTATTTTTGACAACCTCGGCGGATTCGGCCGCGCTGGTGGTTGATTTACTGTCTCGCCGCGACAATCAGGAGTCCCGCACCGTCCAGCGCGTCTTTTGGACGATATTGCTGGGGCTAGTCTCTGGAACCTTACTGTTGGGCGGCGGGCTGGATGCGCTCAAAAATACGATCATTGCCCTGGGGTTCCCTTTCTGCGTGCTGCTGGTGTTTATGGCGGTTTCACTTACCCGCGCGTTGCACGCCGATTACCTGGGATACTCCATAGACGATCTGGCCGCCGGGCGAACGCCGCCCATTGACCCAATGGGCTCTTTGCCTCGCGATCAGAAAGGCGCCGAGCCGCGGCCTGGCGAGGAGCGCAAAGACTATGAGCCGCCCAAGCAATAGGCCGCCCGGGCGGCTATAGACTACTGACGTTTCCGGCATTGTCGTGTATAAAGTTGGTTGATTTTTCAAGTTAAGGTAATTGATTTCTATGCCTTCAGGTTTCGGAGACAAGCTGGTCATAGCCATCTCTTCTCGGGCGCTCTTTAATTTGGATGAGAGCCACCAGGTATACGTTAACGAAGGCTTGGCGGCCTACGCCCGCTACCAGATAGAGCATGAGGACGATGTTCTCAAGCCTGGAGATGCCTTCCCGATGGTGCAGAAACTGCTGCGCCTGAACGAGCGGCTCGAGGGCGACCCCAGGGTGGAGGTGATTCTCCTGTCCCGCAACAGCGCCGATACCGGCTTGCGTGTGTTCAACTCCATCGAGCATTACGGGCTCAATATTACCCGCGCCGCCTTCTGCAGCGGCAGCAGCCCCTATCGCTATACCTCCGCCTTTGGCTGCCATCTGTTTCTTTCCACGGAAGGGGAGGATGTGCGTCAGGCACTCAATCACGGCATTGCCGCCGCCACTTTGATTGCCGCCAAGAACACCACTGAGCACGACGAGCTGCGCTTTGCGTTCGACGGCGACGCGGTGCTATTTTCAGACGAAGCCGAGCAGGTGTTTAAGAACCAGGGCTTGAGCGCGTTTACCGCCAGCGAAAGAGCCTCTGCCAAGAAGCCGCTCAGTGGCGGACCTTTCAAAGCGTTTTTATCGGCCCTGCAGCGTTTGCAAAGCGAATTTTCGGAACCCGAATGCCCGATACGCACGGCTCTGGTGACGGCCCGCTCGGCGCCTGCCCACGAACGGGTGATTCGGACCCTGCGGGCCTGGAATGTGCGCATCGATGAGTCGCTGTTTCTCGGCGGGCTGCAGAAAGGGGCCTTTCTCAAGGCTTACGGCGCCGATGTCTTTTTCGACGACCAGCGCCAACATTGTGATTCGGCCAGTGAACATGTGGCCACCGGTCACGTTCCCCACGGCATTGCCAATAATCCGGTTCTGCAGTCGGTATTGCCCGCCGACACCGCAGAGTCGAAAGAAAAATAGCGTCGGCGCTAGCGGGACGCTAGCAAAAGTCTCAATATAGTCTAAAGTTATAGCAAGCTTTACAATGCAACCAAAATTGTCGGTTGGGGCTGGCAAGATCTTGGGTAAGGCGCTATTCTTAAATACTATAAATAATTAGATATTTTATAACAAAGTCCGCATAGGGCCACTTGGAGGGCTTATGAAGCTGCAGCAACTGCGTTATATCTGGGAGGTGGCGCACCACGATCTAAACGTGTCGGCCACGGCTCAGAGCCTTTATACCTCCCAACCCGGTATCAGTAAGCAGATTCGTCTATTGGAAGACGAGCTGGGCGTCGAAATTTTTTCCCGCAGCGGCAAGCATTTGACCCGAATAACCCCGGCCGGCGTAGCGATTCTGAAGACCGCCGGTGAAATACTGCGCAAAGTTGAGAGCATCAAGCAGGTAGCGCAGGAATTCAGCAACGAGCGCAAGGGTAGTCTGGCATTGGCCACTACCCACACCCAAGCCCGCTACGCGCTGCCCCCCGTTATCGAAACCTTTATCAAGCAATATCCGGATGTGTCCCTGCACATGCACCAGGGCACACCCATGCAGATCTCCGAAATGGCCGCCGACGGTACTGTCGACTTCGCCATTGCCACCGAGGCTTTGGAGCTGTTCAGCGACTTGATAATGCTGCCTTGTTATCGCTGGAACCGCTGTATAGTGGTGCCGCGCAACCATCCGCTGGCGCAGGTTTCGCAACTGACTTTGGAAGAGGTTGCCAAGCACCCCATTGTCACCTACGTGTTCGGCTTTACCGGGCGTTCGAAGCTCGACGAGGCCTTCATTAATCGCGGGCTGGCGCCCAGAGTGGTGTTTACCGCAGCGGATGCCGACGTGATCAAGACTTACGTGCGACTTGGGCTGGGGATTGGCATTATCGCCAAGATGGCCCACGACGAGCAGCTGGATTCGGACTTGGTGGCCCTGGATGCCAGTCATTTATTTGAAAGCAGCGTTACCAAAATTGGCTTCCGGCGCGGGACTTTTTTGCGTGGTTTTATGTACGACTTCATCGAGCGTTTCGCTCCCCACTTGAAGCGGGATCTGGTCAACGAGGCGTTCAATCGGCATTCACGGGTTGAGCTCGACGAGCTGTTTGAGCACATTGAGCTACCCTGCTATTGATAGCGTCATTGATCAAATATAGCTAAATAAAAAAGCCCAGCATCGCTGGGCTTTTTTATGATAATCAATAAGTTAGCCCTATAAGCTAATCTTAATTCTATTTAGAGTTTGACCCTCCCTAAACTGACCAGTCGTTTTTGCTATGGAGATTATTGTACAAAACTATTTGCATTGTATAAGTTTGTTCGCTAATACTTGTACAACGTTCAATGTTTTGTATAAGGTCTGTGTATGCAATCCTCCAGCGCGAAAATCCCAGTCGGAGTCAGCCAGTGCCTGCTGGGAGAAGCTGTTCGGTTCGACGGCGGCCATAAACGATCTCGGTTTTTGACCGATGTTCTGAATCGCTATTTTGACTATCGCCCGGTGTGCCCAGAGGTGGCCATAGGTCTTGGGATACCACGCAAGCCCATTCGGTTGGTAGCCACCGACGCTGGGACCCGCGTGCGCGGTGTCGAGGATTCGGGCCTGGACGTCACCGAGTCCTTGGCCGCAGAAGCCGACACGGCCGCGGCGCAGATGCCTGACATATGCGGCTATGTATTTATGCAGAACTCGCCCAGCTGCGGCGTTTTTCGCATGAAGCGCTACGCCGAAAACGGACATCCCTTGGACAGCGACGGGCAGGGAGCTTACGCCCAACGGCTAATTGAGCTTATGCCGCTGTTGCCGGTAGAGGAGGCTGGGCGTCTGAAAGATCCCGGATTGTGTGAAAACTTTATCACCCGGGTTTTCGCCTATCACGATTGGAAAACCAGCGTCGAGCCGGCCCCCAGTGCCGCCAAGTTGGTGGATTTCTATTCTCGCTATAAATACCAAATCATGGCCCACCATGTGCCCAGCTACAAAGCGCTTGGACGGCTGGTTGCGGACGTCGGCAAGCGCGATATCAAGGCGGTGAGCGATGAATTTTTACGGCTGTTTATGACCGCTCTGCGCCATAAAGCCACGCGCAGGGGCAATACCAATACCATGATGCATTTGCGCGGCTATCTGAAGGATTTGCTCGATGCCGATGAAAAGCAGGAATTGTCACGCTTGATCGAGGATTATCGCCAGGGCTTGGTGCCTCTGGTGGTTCCCATGACATTGCTCAAACACTATCTGATGAAAGTGGACAATCCTTATTTGGAAAAGCAGACCTTCTGGTCTCCACATCCGGAACAATTGGGGCTGCGCAATGCCAGTATCGACTGATAAAGACTCGCTTTCGGGGTTTGACGGCGGGGCGAACAGTGAAGCGATTCCAATCCGCGAAGTCTCGAAAATTACCGGAGTTAACTCGGTTACCCTGCGAGCCTGGGAGCGGCGCTATGGTTTGATCAAACCGCTTAGAACCGCCAAAGGCCACCGGCTCTATAGGCCCGAGGATGTTCAGCGAGTTCAAGAAATACAAGCTTGGCTCGCCCGGGGGCTGGCAATCAGCAAGATCAAGGCGCTGCTAGAAAGCCCCGAGGCTCGGCATCCTGTGCCCAATACCGGCGGCTTGTGGCAGGAGTTTGCAGAGCCTATGCACAGGGCTTTGGAGACCCTCAATCGTCGAGGCCTGGATCAATTGCTGGGTCAGTTGATCTCGCTTTACCCGGTCGAGCTGGTGGTTGATCAGCTGCTTGAGCCATTGCTGATCGAGTTGCGGGGCGAGCAGTACTACGGTGCTGCTACCAAGCTGATCTTACTGGAAACCGCGCTCTGGGAATATTTCAGTTCGGCGCTCTTTCGGCAGCGCCAAAAGGCTCGGGGGCCGCGGGTTTTGGTTACCCAGCTGCCGGAAACCCGGCCCGATTTGCTGGCGATGATCTTCTCTTACACGCTCGCCGTAAACGATTACCGAGTCGATTACTTAAGTGCTGTACCGGAGGCGGAGTTGATTTTTGCTCTACAACAGATGCGCGCCAAGACTCTGATCATTTATGCGGACAGCGCTTCTGGCCACCTGAGTTTGGTAACCGACAGAGGTCAGTGGGAAAAAAATCTTCAAGTGCCGGTTTTTTTGGCTGGCAAGTTGAGCTGTCTGCCAAAAACAGAGCAGGAAGAGACCCGCAAGCGCTCCTTAGGAGCCTCACATCAGCAAATGCTGGCTAAGTTTATTGCGCTTGAGCAACCACCCCGAGCAGTGCCGCCGAAAGGAGACGAACCATTGTGAGCCAACCTTTACTTCACCAGGTAATGACGCTTTATCAGCGTTTTGATCACAGTCTGCTCGCTGCGCTTGAGCACATCTATCACCCCGATGTGGTCTTTCAGGATCCACTTCAGCGAGTACAAGGTCTTGACGACTTGCGCGCCTATTTCCAGCAGATGGTGGCAGGTTTGGATGAGTGTTGGTTCGACTTTAGTGAAGTGATCGAGCAGCCGCTTTCGAACGACTATCCGCAGTCGGGTGAAAATCCGTGCCAGGCCTATCAGGCGGTTCTGTTCTGGACCATGCACTATCGGCATCAGAAGCTCAACAATGGTCGGCCGCTGACCTTATCAGGCAACAGCCATTTGCGCTACCAGGAGCGTGTGCTTTATCACCGCGATTACTTCGACGTTGGCGCCATGCTCTACGAACATCTCCCCCTACTGGGTTTTGCAATCCGCAAAGTGAAACAGCGCTTGGAGTTTTGATGTGAAAACCCTGGTCTGGTTGAGAAATGATTTGCGCTTGAGTGATAACCCTGCTTTGTATCACGCCGCCGAGGATTCCTCGGGTGTGGTGGCGGTTTACGTTCTGTGCGAGCAGTTTGTTACCGAGCACGAAACAGCGCCGGTGCGGCTGGAATTTGTACGTCAGCATTTGCAGCTACTGAAGGATTCCTTGGCCGAGCGCAATATTCCATTGGTGTTGCTGCGCGTAAAGCACGCACAACAAATACCCGACCAGCTTTTGAAATTGGCGCAAGCTGAGGCTTGTGAGCAGCTTTATTTTAACGCCGAATACCCCTTGGATGAGTTGAACCGGGATCGGAAGGTCACCGAGCTGTTTCGCAACCAGAGTCTGGGCTTCAAGCGCTTCCACGATCGGGTAATTCTGCCACCGGGGACCCTGCGTAATGGTAAGGGCGAGCCCTACAAAGTGTTCACTGCTTTTAAGAAAAGCTGGATGCAGCGGGTTCAGCCTATGTCGCTCAAGCCCCAGGGCTTGCCGGCCAGTCAGAAGGAAACAAACCTTAACCTAAAAGCAAAGCAGGGCGATTCCATTGAGGCCTT
>CAZKCY010000078.1:0-8537 GCA_964551155.1 uncultured Marinimicrobium sp.
CAAAGAGAGGCCGCCTCGCTGCCATCGCCGCGAGTACTGCTGGTGGAGGATCATCGGGTCAACCAGATGGTGGTCTCGGGTATGTTGAAAAAACTCGGCTGCCAAGTTCATGTGGCCAATGATGGCAAAGAGGCCGTGGCCACACTCAATAAGGAGAGATTTGATTTGGTGCTTATGGATTGCGACATGCCGGAACTGGATGGCATTCGTGCGGCAGAGCAGATTCGCGCCGACGAAAAATCCACCCATAGCCGGCGCTATCTGCCCATGGTCGCCATGACCTCAGACGACCGGCCCGATGATCCGAGCCGCTGCCTGGCGGCTGGGATGGATGACTATGTAACCAAGCCCCTGCGTTACGAAGAGCTTCAAGAGCGTTTGGATCGCTGGTTGGCGAAGCCCAAAAGCAGCTCCGACGACGGCACTACCTAGGGCCGTTAAAGCTTTTTGATTTTATCGGACTCGCTCAGGCCCGAAAGGATTTCGATATTGATGCCATCCGATAGGCCGGTTTCCACTTTGCGCTTCTCAAAGCTCTGAGGGGCGGTTTGAAGCTCCACATAATGGCCGTCTTCTTCGATGATCAAGTTGGCTTCGTTGATCGCCAAAACATCTTCCCGCTTGTCCAGAACTATATCGGCGTTGGCGCTGTAGTTGGCGCGTAGGAATACCTGTTCCTGCAAAGTGACCGCAGCGCGAATTTCGAACTTGATGGTACCCTGATCCTGTACCCCTTTAGGGGAAATGAACTCCAGCGTTGCGTGAAAGGGCTCGCTGTCCAAGGCGCCAATGTCGAGCAGTAGGTCCATACCTTCGCGGATTTTACCTACCTCTGCCTCGTCGATCATGCCCTCGAAGATCATATCGTTCATATCGGCAAGAGTCGCCAGAGTGGTGCCGGAACCGTAAGTGCTGGATTCAACAATGAAGGCGCCTTCCTTATTGGGAACGTTCAGAATCATGCCATCGGTGGTGGCGCGAATGCGGTTGGATACCAGGTTGGATTGTTTGGTTGAACCCTCCCGAATCAATAGCAGATTGTTTTCCGCTGCTTTGGCCGCTTGGCGCTTGAGTTCATAGTCGAGCAGGTAGCGGTTGTGCTCCGACTCGGAAACCAGATTCTGGGCCATCAACTCTCTCTGGCGCTGTAGCTCCCGTTCGGCATTGTTCAGACTGATCTGCGCCGACTCTAGGCGCGATTCCGCTTCATTTAACATCACCATATTGGGGGCGAGAGTAATTCGGGCGATTAAATCGCCTTTTTTTACTTGCTCACCGGCGGTCACGAACAGCTCCTCGACTACGCCGGAAACCTGCGAGGTGACATTCACCTCTCTGCGTGGGACAACCTTACCGCTGGCCACGGTTTTTTTGACGATGTTCGTCTTAAAGGGCGAAGCGGTCTCAAAGGTTTCTGGTTTCTCGCGCGATTGGTTGAACAAAAATACCCCTGTGCCCACAAATAGCACCAGCACTGCGGCGATTAGAACCATTCCAAAAAATTTCTTCATCTTGTAACTCTCTGTTGAATTTGTTCTGTAGCTTGCGTTTGGAAAATGAGAACCTTGTTATTCGTCCTGAAGCGCGACTATAGGATTGACGCCCGCGGCTTTGGCAGCCGGCAACAGCGAAGCGAAAAACCCCGATAAAATCAGAATGGCCACCGCCCATAGCGCCGTGGCCATGTCCACTTGGGGGCGGGCGAACATGCTGGTACCGCCAGAGGCCTGCAGGCCGGCGCCCACAGCCTCGAGTAGCAATACGCCCGCCACCAGGCCCAGGTAGCCGGCCACGGCAGTAATTAAAATCGCCTCCTGTACCACCATGATTACGATGCTGGCGGGGGTGGCTCCGAGCGCTTTACGCACCCCGATTTCTCGAGTGCGCTCTTTGACCACAATCAGCATGATGTTGCCCACCCCAAATGCGCCCGCCATGATGGTGCCTACAGCGACGACCCAACTGAATACTTCAATGCCGGTAAACAAACCCTGAACTTTGTCGTATTCCTGCTGTAGGTTGAAACTTCCCAGCACCCCGGCATCGTCTGGATGAACGCTTTTGAGCTCATGCAGATAATTTTTCACCTCTCGTTCGGTCACTGAGGCGTCCACTCCATCGGCGGGAACAATGGCAAAGCTGCCCAGCCAGCCAACTTGGTTGAAGGCATAGCGCAGAGTGTCGTTGGGAATGTAAATGCGCTCTTCGTCCGCAGTGTTATTGCCGCTAGAGAGTGACTTAAAGGTGCCCACTACCAAGAAATTTATACCCGCTATACGCAGATCCGCGCCTACAACCGGCTCTCCCGGATCGAACAGCTGCTCTTTCACTCGAGCACCAATTACCGCCACTTTGCGTCTTTGTTCGGTGTCCAGGGCATTGAGGTAACGGCCTTCTAGGACTTCGACCGAATGCATAGGGGCCATACCTTCGTGGGAGCCCTGGACAAAGAAAGTACCGTTCTTGTCGCCGTGCACTGTATAAGGCGGCGTGCCGCCGTAAATTCCGATACTGTTCTGGCCGCGAATGAAACCAACGCTGGGAACATTCTCTTCGATCAGCGCTACGTCTTCGGCTTTCAGAATGATACGCCGGCCTTGATCCAAGCCCTTGTAGGGCATTTGAGTCGGATTGGCGGACCAGATAAACACCGAATTGGTTACCGATGGAAAGCCATCCATGGCCCCGTTTTCCAGCCCTTTGCCCGCGCCCAGCAAAATGGTCAGCATGAAAATGCCCCAGAAAACCCCGAAGGCCGTGAGCCCGGTGCGCAACTTGTGCTGTGCCAGGGTAAGAAAAATTTCCCGCCACTTGTCGGTATCGATCATCAGTCGGCCCTCATCGCTTCGATGGGGGAAATGCGCGCAGCTCTCAGCGCCGGCATCAGCCCGGCCAGAGTGCCGACCAGCACCAGTAGCACCACCGCTGTGGCGGCGGCAGCAAAGTTGACTTCGGGTTGGCGAAAGTAGGGCAACTGCGCGCCCGAGGATTCCAGGCCCCAGGCCACCAGCTCGATCAGCCCGACGCCGAGCACCAAGCCGGTGTAGCCGGCAATGGTGGTCACCAGAACCGACTCCACCAGCAGGCCGCCGACAATAGAAGCGGGTGTGGCGCCCAGGGCTTTGCGAATGCCGATCTCCCGGGTGCGCTCCTTGACCGTGATGATCATGATATTGCTGATACCGACGATCCCCGCCGCCAAAGTGCCCAAGCCCACGAACCAGATTAGAGAATTGATGCCGGCAAATACGGCGTTGAAGCGCTCCGCTGCCTCAGCGAAGTTAAAAGACTGGATGGCGCGGCGGTCCTCGGGCGACACTTGGTGGCGGCGCCTGAGCAGCTCTTTGATATCGGCCTCAAGCTGATAGCCATCGGCTCCGGGTGCCGGACGAGCCCAAATTACATGAACTTGCTCGCCGCGGCCGAAAGTTTTGCCAAAAGTGGAGTAGGGAATGTAAACCCGCTCCGAGTCTCGGCCATTGTTGTTGCTGTCGTGGAACACCCCCGCTACCACTAGCGAGATACCATTGACCTCAATGCGCTCGCCTACCGGATCGCTATCGGGGCCGAACAGGCGGTCGCGCACCGCAGTGCCGATGATGGTGATCTTGCGCGTCTGGGCGTCATCCAAGGCGTTGATGCCGCGCCCGGCGGGAATGGGAATTTTGTCGCGGATCTTGAAGAATTTATCATCAATGCCAAAGGCGTCGAAGAGGCCCGTTTTATTCTGATACTCCACCATCGCCTGACCCATGGAGTTGGCTCCGGTGACGTAGCCGAGTCCATCTAGTTGCTGGCGGATAGCCTCAATGTCGCGTTCCTGGTAGCGGATTGGGCGGCCCAGGCCGTGACCCTGGTAAGGCACCGAAGTGGTACCGCTCCAGATCACGATTGAGTCGAAGGAGAAATCGCCAAAGGTGTCCATGACGCCATTTTGCATACCGCGCCCGGCGCCCAGCAGCAATATCAGCATCAAAATGCCCCAAAACACCCCAAAGGCGGTGAGAAAGGTACGCAATTTGTTGCGCCTGAGGGTATAGAGCAGTTCCTGGAGTGCGTCTATCACAGCACCAGCTCCGCCGCGGCGCTTTCGGTTCTTACTTGGCCATCTTTGAGCATAATGCAGCGCTGAGTCTGGTTGGCGATATCTTGTTCGTGGGTAACGATCACAATGGTATTGCCAAGCCGGTGCAGCTCATGCATTAGCGCCATCACTTCTTCGGTGGTGCGACTGTCCAGCGCCCCAGTGGGTTCATCGGCGAGAATTACCTTAGGTCGGGTTACCATGGCGCGGGCAATGGCCACCCGCTGCTTCTGGCCGCCGGAAAGCTGGTTGGGCATATGCTTGGCCCAGGCCCCCAGGCCCACCATCTCCAGGTAGTTCATGGCGATGCGGTTGCGCTCGCGCCGACTTACTTTTTGGTAATAGAGCGGCAGGGCGATATTTTCCAGAGCATTTTTGAACGGCAGCAGGTTGAAAGACTGAAACACAAAACCGATTAATTCGTTGCGCACCTTGGCCGCGGTGCGCTCGTTCAGGGTACCGATTTTTCGTCCGGCCAGATGGTATTCGCCCTCGTCGAAGTGATCGAGCAAGCCGAGAATATTCAGCAGGGTGGATTTGCCGGACCCGGACGAGCCCATAATGGAAACCAGCTCGCCTTCGCGAATATGCAGGTTTACGCCTTTGAGAACATGCAGCGATTGATCGCCGGTGCGATAGTGCTTGTGGATATTGTTCAGTTCTATCATTGTTTTGGAGCCGCGTTGCGGCTTTCCTTTAGGAGTCTGGACTGCTTGTTATTATGCCCTTTGCTACAGGGAGTGAGGCTGGCGTCCATGGTCGCTCCCTGACCGGCAAAAGTGTAACCGATTGGGCGGCAATTTGCCTGCCCGGGCAGTGAAAAGTAGTGTTAGCGCCCTCCTTACAATTCAAAACGGCTTTATTCAACCATCATTTGGCAGTTTTTTTGGGCTCGGCTTTTTGTTCCGATTTGAACTCGGTTTTGTTGTCTGTGGTTAGGCTAAGCACGATCCAGCCGGCCTTTGGCTCAGGCTCGTCACCGCCGGTGTAGGGAATCAGTTGACCGCGTTCATTAATGGCGAACAACAATGCCGTCTCCGGCTTTTTGTTGTTGAGAAAATCCTCCAGAGTAAACTCTTCAGTCAAGCGGGTGCTGCGAATCTCGGCGCCGTTGGCAATCATGCCTGCCAGCTTGGAATAGGTGAGCTCGCGCGCGAATAGGCTTTGGCCAACCAGCCGGCTCGCCAGCTGGTGTTTTTCCGAAAGCTGCTGTTCGCTGCTGGTGCGAATGGCGTAGACATTGTCAGCACCGAACTCCCGTTGGTAGTGCATGCAAGCCACGGCATTCATATCGCGCAGCGGAGCCAGGGCCAGCAACTTACCCATGCCGGTGAGTTCCAGGCGTTGGGACGCGTATTCGCTCACCGGATTGCCATAGAAGGTTTCCAGACCCGCCATGCGCGCGGCGCGAATATTTTCCCAATTGGAGTCGCACAGCAGCACCGGTAGCTCCTTTTGCTTGAGCGCCTGGCCAATGGCGCGCGCCAGGCTGTTGGCGCCCAGAATCAGCACCCCTCGCGGTTCGGGTTCGGCAATCTTTAGCCACAGTGCCAAGGGCCGGGAAGTCGCGCTTTGAAAAACCACTGTGCCGAGAATAACCGCAAAGGTGAGCGGCAACAGCAACTCCGCTTCGGCAAAACCCTGTTCGCTCAGTTGCAGCGCGAACAGCGCTGAAATGGCGGCCGCGACAATACCTCGAGGAGCAATCCAGCTGATCAGAATGCGCTCGCGCCAGGAGGTACTGCTTCCCAGCGTCGCCATCGCGACCCCCAGTGGCCGAGCGACAAACTGAATCACCAGTAGAAGTAACAATGGTGCCAGCGCAAAGATGCTGTAGAGCTGTTCGGTCGGAAGGCGGGCGGCCAGCAGAATAAACAGGCCAGAAATAAATAGAATGGTCAGGTTCTCTTTAAAGTTCAGAATGTTGTGAATCTGAACGCCGCGCATATTGCCTAGCAGCATGCCCATGACCGTAACCCCGAGTAGGCCGGATTCATGCGCTAAATGATTGCAAAAGGTAAAAACCCCGAAAACCAGACTCAAAGTGGCCAAATTGTGCAGGTACTCCGGTACCCATTGGCGCTCCAGCATTTTGCCCAAGGCGTAACCGGTGGCCGCGCCTATGAGCAGGCCGACCAAGATAATTTCGAGAAACAACAGCAGGCTTTGACTAAAGGCCTGAGCCTGAGTTTGGCTGACGATAAACTCGTACACCACAACCACCAGCAGGGCGCCAATGGGGTCGATAACTATGCCTTCCCAACGCAAGACGTTGGCGACTTTAATCGAGGGCCGAACACTGCGCAGCAGCGGTGTCACCACAGTGGGCCCAGTCACCACCATAAGGGCACCGAAGAGGATGCTGATTTCCCAGCTGAGCCCGAAGAGGAAATGAGTCGCCACGGCAATCACCGCCCAGGTGACCGGCGCGGTCACGGTGATCATGCGCCTTACTGTGGTGCTTAAGCTGCCCAGCTCTTTAAAGTTGAGCGTCAAACTGCCTTCAAAAAGGATCACCGCTACCGCCAGCGACACCAGTGGAAACAACAGCTCGCCAAACAGTGCATCGGGATCAAGCCAGCCGGACAAGGGCCCCAATAGCAGACCGGCAAGTAACAGAAACAAAATCGCCGGCAGTCTGGCTTTCCAGGCCAGCCACTGACAAAAAAGCGCGGTGATTCCGATGATGGCAATGCTCAGAGCCGAGTCGTGCATCTGCGATCCTTAAAATGCCTGATTCTTCGTCCAATCTAGGAAGGAACAGTCTGGGACGGAAAAGTGAGCGTATTAATCGACGAATCGATCAGTGAAGCAGCCACAAGTGCTAGTGGCTGTCGTCTTCTTCATTGTTTGAAAGGGTGTTTTCAGAACTCAATTGGCGCAACTGTTCGTCAGTCATGGCTTTGAGTCGGTGGCGCAAAGCGGCTTCAATCTGCGGCAAAAATTCGTTGACCAGGGCATCGGTCACTAGCGCGCGGCTTACTCTGTCGGCTGGGGCAGACACTTTGCTTGCCTGATTCGTGGGCGTTGGCATGGGTGTTAGCGGCTCGAACAGCGGCGGTGGTCGGTTACCGTGCAGTCGGGCCCGAATGTGCGCCGGCAGAAAAGGGTTCTCGCCGGTGGCTTTGGTCACACCGGGGCGCCGGGAAGTGGCGCTGCGGCTCTCATTCGAAGGCGCTTTGGTGGCTTCTGGTTTCGAAGCGGAAGCTTCAGTCGAGGGGGCACCGAAACTGGCATCAGGCTCGTCTTCGGGCTGAGATACGTCGTCATCGAACAGCGAAGTCTGCACCTCGGTTCTGACAGGCGTTTCATCGGCGGTTGGTGCGGGTGTTTCTGACGCAGCCTCGGTTTCATCTACCAGCTCCTCCTGGGCCTGCAGAAGGTCGCGGTAAGCTTGCTGCAACTCTTGTAATTCTTCGTCGTCCAAAGACTCGCCTTCGTCGAGATGGGCTTCGGCGCTATCGATGACCTCTTGCAGTACCGGGATATCCTCCTCATCGACAAGCAAGCCTTTGATGGATTCAAGCTCCTGCAGGATGGCGGCCCGGTTTTTTCCTTTTTGCTGATCTGCCATAGAAGGGTCTACCTGAATTTAAATATTGCGATGTTGAATGGGATAACCCCGAGACTTGTAAAAGCTGAAATGCTCTCGAGTGGCTTTTAAAATTTCCGGCTCCTGAATCACCACCTCCGACAAACGCTCGAAGCGGCTGAAGTGTTCGGGTACCCTGGAGCTCAGATTGATCAATACATCCCGATGCTCGGCAAAATTGTCGCTGGCGGTTATTTCAATCGGCGCTTCCGGCGCATCGGTGGCTTCGAGCAACCTATGGGGCAGGAAGCTCTCCGGCTTAAAGGACCAAAGCAGGTCATCGAGCAATTCGGCCTGCTCCGAAGTATCGACCGCCACCAGAATCTGGCGCTCCATTCGGTAGGCCTTTTCGATTAGCCGGCAGGCGAAATGCCAGCGCGCCTGGTGCTCGGTGTCCTGCAAAATATAAAAATCCACTTGGGTCATGGTTGCCGGAAACCTATTGCTGGTTCAACAGGTATTGCACCAGCAAGGGCACCGGCCGACCGGTGGCACCTTTATTGGAGCCGGCGCGCCAGGCGGTGCCGGCGACATCTAGGTGAGCCCAGGCGAAATTCTTGGCAAAGCGCGACAGGAAGCAGGCCGCGGTAACGCTGCCCGCTTCGCGCCCGCCGATATTGGCCATGTCGGCAAAGTTGCGGTCCAGCTGCTTCTGGTATTCGTCCCAGAGCGGCATCTGCCAGGCCCGGTCGTTTGCCTCCTGGCCGGCGGCGAGCAGCGCTTGAGCCAGCTCTTCGCGATTGCTGTACAAGCCGCTGGCGTGGCTGCCGAGGGCAATCACGCAGGCGCCGGTCAGGGTGGCGTTATCGATCACCGCTTTGGGTTTGAACCGCTCGCAGTAGGTGAGGGCATCGCACAACA
>CAZKCY010000079.1:0-8502 GCA_964551155.1 uncultured Marinimicrobium sp.
CAGCGCCTGGTCATCTTTGGGCGCGGCCATACGCGCGCACAGACTCTCAATAAGCGGCAGGCTGCGGGCTTCATGGCCGATATGCCGGGGCCAGTCCTCTTTCGGGGTGGCGGCTTTGCCCAGATCGTGGATCAGACTGGCAAAACGCACCCGCCCCGAGCCATTCAATCGGACTGCCTGCTGCAGAGTCATAAGGGCGTGCTCGCCGGTATCGATTTCCGGGTGATGCTCGGGTGGCTGGGGCACGCCAAAGAGGGCGTCCAGCTCCGGCATGATTCGGGCCAGGGCTCCGCAGCTTCGCAGGCTGCGCACGAAGATCTCGGGATTGGACTCCATCAGTGCGCGCTCGGTTTCCTTCCAGACCCGCTCGGGCACCAAGTGATCCACTTCGCCGCTGGTGACAATCTCTCGCATCAAGCTCAGCGTCTCCTCGGCGATGGTAAAACCCAGGTGATGGTAGCGGGCGGCAAAACGCGCGACGCGCAAAATGCGCACTGGGTCTTCGGCAAAGGCCGGGGAAACGTGACGCAATTTTTTTTGCTGCAGATCCTCTCTGCCGCCATAGGGATCGATGATTCGGCCCTGTTCGTCTTCGGCCATGGCGTTGATGGTCAAGTCGCGGCGCTGTAGATCTTCCTCCAGGCTGACTTCCGGGGTGGCGTGAAAGCTGAAGCCGCCATAGCCGGGGCCGGTTTTGCGTTCGGTGCGCGCTAGGGCGTATTCCTCACCGGTTTCGGGGTGCAGAAACACCGGAAAGTCCTTGCCTACCGGTTTGAAACCTTGGTCCTCAAGGTTTTCAGGGCGAGCGCCTACCACTACCCAATCGTGCTCTGAGTAAGGGTGACCGAGCAGCTTGTCGCGCACTGCGCCGCCGACGAGATAAATCTTCATAACTTGCTGTCTTATAGGGAATTCGCAAAAGGCCATATTGACACAAAAACTTACGCGCTGCTTATTGTCTTGGTGGCTCGTGTCTATTAAAGTAAGACGCTCAGTGAACGCAAATTGTTGCTCAATCTTATAGATGTGATTCGTTTATGAACCCTGTGATTACTGCCGCACAAAAAGCTCCGATGGTGCTGCGCCGAGTCTGGCGTCTGGCGCGCGTCCGTGCCAGGTTTGCGGCGAGGGAATAACACATCTGATTGTTCAGTAAGTACGTTTTCTCAAAAGGCCGCAGCATTCCCTGCGGCCTTTTTGTTTTTTGCGTCCCATTCAAGTCAGTTAAAACGCAAGTCAACGAGAAAGCACCGGGAATACTGCTTGTTTTAATCGAGCTGTACCAAGGAAAGGCCCAAGGTGGCCCATAAGGAAAGATCCCGTGACTAAAGCCCTGCAAGTTTATTGTGCCTATGCCCTAGTAGTTTTGATCTGGTCCTCCACGCCTTTGGCGATACAGTGGAGCAGTGAAAGTGTCAGCTTTATGGCTGCTGTCGCCCTGCGTATGAGTATGGCGCTGGGTTTGGCGCTGATCATACTGGCGCTGCTGCGTCGCTCGCTGTTCGACAAGCCCGGCGTCTGGAAGGTCTACTTCGCCGCTTCCCTGGGCATATTCCCCAATATGCCGCTGGTCTACTGGTCGGCGCAGTTTCTCCCTTCAGGTTTGGTGGCGGTTATTTTTGCGCTCTCGCCCTTTGTCACCGGCATTTTGTCGCTGTTGATTTTGCGCCAAAACCCCTTTGATCGTTACAAGCTTCTGGCGCTCTGCATAGCGCTCGCGGGCTTGGTGATTATTTTCTGGGACCAGCTGCGGGTGGATGTTCGCGCCGGCTATGGTATTGGCGGGCTTTTGATTTCGTGCCTGTTGTTTGGCGTCAGCAGCGTTTGGCTCAAACGCTTGAACGAGGGCGCTGACGCCTTTAATCAGACCGCTGGTGCGCTGTTGTTTTCCCTGCCCGGCTTGCTGTTGTGCTGGTGGCTTATGGACGGTCAATTGCCCGATTTAGTGTCGGACAAGAGTCTGCTGGCGATTGTCTATCTCGCCACTCTGGGTTCGCTATTGGGTTTTACCCTATTTTATTTTGTGCTGACTCAGCTTTCGCCCAGTGCGGTGTCGATGATTACTTTAATGACGCCGGTTTTAGCCTTGATGCTCGGCATCTTGGTAGCGGGGGAGCGGCTTACGGCCTCTCTGCTGATAGGCGCGAGCCTGGTGGTGGGGGCTTTGCTTTTCTATCTTGATTTGGCACCGCTGTGGCATAGCCTGCGAAGTACAGAAAGGGCGAGGGGAAGGGCTTCTTTGGCGTCTCGCTCATCCGATTTGTGAGTCGTGCCTGATCCTGGTGCGCCGGGGCCT
Organism: uncultured Marinimicrobium sp.; assembly: GCA_964551155.1. Taxonomy (GTDB): domain Bacteria; phylum Pseudomonadota; class Gammaproteobacteria; order Pseudomonadales; family Cellvibrionaceae; genus CAZKCY01. The sequence goes on from CAZKCY010000079.1 coordinate 2,297, forward strand.
TTGAGGGGCGAAGCTGGTGCACTATTTGGGTGCGCTCGATTTTTTAGAATAGGGGTGTAAAGCGTATTGTATTTTATAAGACATTGAATTTTATGGATTATTTAAAGTTGGCTCGCTATCTGCTTTAAGCCAGACAAGCTTGTTCGGTTGGTATCGACAGCTGTAAATCACAAATACTGCCTTTACACTTAGAGGAAGAACTCATGAAAATGAAGCAAAAATTTCTGGCCAGTGCTATAGCTCTTTCAGCTCTGGGCTCCGCAGCTTTCGCTCCACTGGCTCAAGCAGAAGCCGAAGTTTCAGCCTCGGTAGGTGCGGCTAACATGTACTACTGGCGCGGCATCAACCTGGGCAATGGCGATCCCGCCATTTGGGGCGACATCAATGTCAGCGCCAGCGGTTTCTATGCCGGCATGTGGGCCTCTTCAGGTGATGCTTCAGCGGGTACTGAGTACGATCTTTACGCCGGTTTTGGTTCCGAAGTCAGCGGCTTCAGCTACGACGTCAGTCTCTGGACCTACGCTTACCCCGAAAGTGAGATTTCCCCCGGAGACTTGATGGAAGCGATCATTGGCGTGGGTTACGGCCCGGTCTCGGTAAGCTATTACCACGGTCTGGAAGATCTCGACGATTACTGGTACAGCACTGTCGGCCTGGCGCTGGGCGATTTCTCTCTGACCTACGGTCTGCATGAAGACGATCTGGCTCACTTCGACATCGGCTACGCTTACAACGACAACCTGAGCTTTACCTTGGGTCTGGTTATCGATGACGCCGAATCGATCGAGATCATCGATGACGTGCCTTTCGTGACTTCTTACAATGACGAGCCCAAGTTCGTTGTCAGCTTCAGCATCCCCATCGAATAAGTTCTGCCAGAGACGGCCTAGGTAACTTCGGCCTCTGCGCGACTATCGAATGAATGATGGAAGCGGTAAAACAAAAGCGAGCCTTTGACAGGCTCGCTTTTTTTATGGACCTTTCAAAGCGGCAGCTCGATAGGATCGCCGGTGGTTGTCAACGCAGTTCCCGATTAAATTTCTGCAACTCCGCCGGGCAGTCGGTAAACACGCCATCGACCCCCATTTGGCTGAGCCGCTGCCAGTCGTCGCGATGATTGGCAGTGTAGACCCAGCTTTTCAATCCCCGTTGGTGGGCATCCTCAACCAGTTCGGCGCTAACAAAGTCAATATCCGAATTCAGAGAATAGGCCCGCAAATCCTCGCCGCAACGGGCGTAGTCCAAGGGTATGCCGGCTACCAGAACGCCGCGTTTGACCTCGGGCAAGAGCTTGAGCATCTGGTAGAGCTGGGGGTGATCGAAACTGGAGACCAGGTACTGATCCAATCCCAGGGAGGTTGCTTGACGGTAATCCCGAAGCGCATGAGCCAATGCCGCTGCGCAATCGGGGCCTTTGATTTCAATATTCAGCAGTGCTCGGTCGCCGATCAGCTCGAGAACCTGAGCCAGCTTGGGGATGGGTTCGCCGTTTTCCAGGCGCAGTTCTTCCAAGGTTTCACGGGATTGTTCCAGCAGTTGTCCGGTGCCTGCCAACTGCCGCCCCAGACGCCGATCATGGGTGACCCAGAGTTCGCCTTGCAGGTACCAGAGATCGATCTCGATGGCCTCCACGCCTAGAGCCAGGCTGGACGTTATGGCTTCAAGGCTGTTTTCCGGACCCGAGCCTCCGCGGTGGGCAATGCAGGTAAGGGGTTTGAACATAGAGGGATTATTGAGAAAAGGTAGGAGTCGCCAGCGCTCAACCGGCCCTAAGGGCCGGGTGAGGCTAATAGGCAGTGAGTCTATCAGTTAGTGCTTTTCAAAAACGCCGCAGGCCACCCGGGCGCCCCCGCCGCCCAAAGGCTTGGGATCGTCGGAATAGTTGTCGCCCTGAGCGTGGATCATCAGGCTGCGCCCCTTGAGGTCTTTGAGCTTGAGTCGCGGCGCGAGCACCGGGAAACTGGCGCTGCCATCCTCGCTGACGTGGAGCGCGGGAATATCGCCCAAATGCCCATCTCCCCAGGGGGTGCCATGGGCGCCGCTGTCTTTAGGATCGTAGTGGCTGCCGGCGGCGCCGCCCGGAGTCACATTGTCACCCTCGCCGCTAGGCTGGCAGCTGGGGTTTTCGTGGACATGAAAACCATGTCGCCCGGGAGTCAGGTCTTTGAGCGATGGCTCGAACACCAGACCGTGCTTGTTCTGTGTGATCTTGACGGTGCCGATGCTTTCACTGGTGCCCTCGGCAGTCACTTTGTGCATGGTGACGGTCATGGATTTATCGTGATCGTGCTGGCCGTGCATCTCGGCCTGGATCGCCGAGCTGCTCATGGCCGCGCCTACCAGTAAAGCTATACCTAAGCGTTTCATAATTGCTCCTATTCCTTTGATGGTGATGACTGAGATGGCTGCAGAGCCAATAGCGAAAATAGCCAATAGCAAAAAGGGTTCTATAGCAGTGTGGCACAAGATTGAGTGACTGGGGTAGCTCGGTGGGGCCTAAAAGGGCATTTGCCGGTTTCAACGCCGTTAGTGGTTTCTTGATTGCGCCAGCCATAAATCCAGCTGTTCCAGACGTTCGGGTGTGCCCACGTCGCTCCACTGGCCAGGGTAGAGGCGCCCTTCCAGGCGGCCGGCGGCTACGGCAGGTTTTAGCGCCTCGAGCAGCGGAAACTTGGCCCGACGCTCTGGGTAATGACTGATTAGTCTCGGCCGCAATAGGCTGACGCCGGCAAAGGTGTGGCAGGTCAGGCCCGGTTCTTGAGTCAAAAACCCCTGCGGGGAAATGGCGAAGTCGCCTTGCGGGTGAAATTCCGGATTGGGAACCAGCAGTAAGCGGCCGTCGCAGTTGGGCGCCAGCGGGGGTTGGATAAAATCGCCCAAGTCCAGATCGCACCAGACATCGCCATTGAGGAGCAAAAAGGGTTGTTCGCCCAGCAGTGGCAAGGCCTTGAATAGAGCGCCGCCGGTTTCCAGCGGCTCGGGCTCACGGGAGTACTGCACCTCTAAGCCGAAGCGGCTGCCGTCGCCGACAAATTCAGCAATTTGCTCGCCGAGATAGGCGAGATTGATCACTACTTCGGTTATTCCCGCCGCCGCCAGGGCTTCTAGGTGAAATTGTAAAAGCGGTTTGCCGCCCGCCTGTAGCAGAGGTTTGGGACAGGTTTCGGTAAGCGGCAGCATGCGCCGGCCGAGACCGGCGGCCAGAATCATGGCTTTCACTGAGCCCTTTCTCCGGCCGAGCGATAGTCTTGATACCAATTTTGTTGTTGCGCCAAAGGCAGCAGCTGTTGTTCAAACCACTGGCTGAAGGCCTTCAGCTCAGGGTAGGGCGCGGCAGCTTCCAGAACGTAGCGAATCACCAGAGGCAGGTCGCTCAGATAGTGGGTCTTGCCATCGCGCAGCGCCAGACGGGCAAAGATGCCCAAAACTTTTAGGTGCCGTTGCAGGCCCATCCAGTCGAACCAGCGCAGATACTGGTCCTGGTCGATCTTAGGCAGCAGACCGGCGTCGGCGGCCATATTGCCGTAGCCCAAGGCCCACTGCCGGACTTGCTCGGCTGGCCAGCGCAGGTAGCAGTCGCGCAGCAACGACACCAGATCATAGGTAATGGGGCCCCAGACCGCGTCTTGAAAATCCACCACACCCAGAGCGCCATCGGGGCGCAGCAACAGGTTGCGGGAGTGAAAATCCCGGTGCACCAGCACCTGGGGCTGCTCGAGGGCCGAGTCTTCCAATAGCCGGCAGGTGGAATTCACCAGCTCTTGCTCCTCGGCGCTCAATGAGTAACTCAGCAGCTCGCCGGCAAACCAGTCCCCGAACAGGCTCATTTCCCGGCCCAGGGCCTGGCGGTCGTAGCGGGGAATGAGCGAGCCATGGTCGGGGCTTTGCTGCAGGGCGATCAATTGCATCAATGCCTCGCCATAGAGGCCGGTTGCGGCGCTGGGAGAGGCCTGCAGTTCCTGTTGCAATAAGTGGTCGCCAAAGTCTTCGATCAGCAAAAAACCCTGCTCGCAATCGGCCGCCGCTACCGCCGGTACACCTATACCTCGGGGGCGCAGATACTGAGCCAGTTCGATAAATTGGCGGCTGTTTTCGCTCTCGGGCGGGGCGTCCACCGCCAGCAGTGGAGGCTGGGTGTTAATGCGGTAATAGCGTCTAAAGCCGGCATCGCCCGCCAAAGGAGCCAGCTCGAGATTCTTCAGGGGAGCTTCCGCGTGCAATTGCTGCAACTGTTGATGAACCCATTCGCCCAGGGCCTGCTTGCGTTCGCTATGATTCAGGCTACTGCCAGTGGATGCCTCGTTCATTGTCTCTCCGCGATTCTTATCAAGATCAGTGGCTAAGGATTCTACCCCGGCGTTACCGGTGCAAGTCAAAGGGAAATCTCGGACAGATCGGGGCAGATTCATTCCAAGCAGGCGCTTATTCAAGTAGAATTGCCGGCTCTTTCGCTGTGGCGCCCCGCGCCGGAGCTGGTTTTCATCTCCGGGGCAAGACCAGAAATCATTGTTGAGACGCCTATTCATGCAAGCTGTGCCCCCCGGTCGTCAAGAGTCTTTACCCTGCTTAGCGGGATGCTCGACTAGCAAAGTCCGCGGGTTCGTCCAGCGCCGGCTGTGGCATGCGGTGGTCATAGCGCTGTCATTCAGTATGCCGGCAATGGCCGAGGAGGAACCGCCGGTTCTGGACTGGGTGCCGATCAGGGAGATGACCGAAGAGCAGAAACTGTTGCTCAAACCGGGCTGCTGCGGCGCCTATATTCCACCTCAGCGCCAGGATCCCGACGCCCAGCTCGAACCCGAGCAAGCTCCCATTCGGATTGAGGCCGATCGGGCCGAGCGCGACTCTGCCGAGCAATTGACACTCGAAGGTGCGGTCCAAATGACCCAAGGGCATCGCAGCTTGCAGGCTGAATGTCTACGCTACGATCGTGCCACGTCAGAAGCTGAAGCCGAAGGCCGGATCACAATACGGGAACCCGGCCTTCTGTTGCGCGCCGAGCGCGCGCAAATGAATCTGGATTCCGGCGACGCTCAGCTTGAGGAAGCGGAATTCGTATTCCACGAAGAGAGTATTCGGGGCCAGGCGGAAAACCTGGAGAGAGTCGGTAACAGTTTTCTTGGCCTGAGCGACAGCGCGCTGACCAGCTGCGCGCCGGGGCAGCAGGACTGGGTGCTGAGAAGCTCCAAGCTCAACCTCTATCCCGAGCGCCATTACGGTACTGCCCGTCATGCCCGGTTGAAATTGTTTCACGTGCCGGTCTTCTATTCGCCCTATCTGCGGTTTCCCATCGGCGAGCATCGTCAGACCGGTTTTTTGTTTCCATCTTTCGGGGAAAGCACCCGCAACGGCACCGAGATTTCGCTGCCCTTTTATTGGAATATCGCCCCCAACTACGACCTGACGGTGACGCCCGAATATTTGTCCAGGCGCGGGGTTTTGTGGCACACCCAGGGGCGCCAGATATCGGAATATTTTGAAACCAATATCGCCGCTACCTGGATCAGCTCCGACGATGGCGGCTTCAATCGCCGTTTGGAAAATCAGATCGAGCAGGGTTTGATCACTGAAGAGGAAGCCTACCCTTATCGCGGCGAAGAGCGCTGGCAGCTGAATATCGATCAAACGGGAGGCGAAGGCCAGCGCTGGAGCACGCTGATTGACTATACCGATCTGAGTGACAACGATTATCTGCGCGATCTGGACAGTAGTGCCCTGGACGTCAATCGTCAGGCGGTAGTAAGCAAAACCGCCCAGGCCGGTTACCAATTCGATCACTGGCGCTTGGGAATCAGGGCCGAGGAGCTGCGCTCACTCAGTACAGCTAAATGGCCCCATCGTGAACTGCCGCGTATTAACGCCGATGGCCTCTATTTATGGCAGGACTGGATATTAGAGCTCAACAACGAATACGCCAAGTTCGACGTCAACAGCACCTTTGAAAGCGAAAACGAAACTGACCTGGAAAACATTATTGTCGGCGAGCGAGTTCGAACCGATTACGGCCTGACTTGGAATAAGGAATGGTTTTGGGGCTTCGCCAAGCCTCGAGTGGGCTACAAGACGCTGGGCTACGATCTTAAAGAGCATAATCTGGTCGAAGGAGCCAATTCCAGTCCTCGACTCTCGGCGCCCGAAGCCACTCTGGATACCGGCCTGTATTTTGAGCGTTTCGGCGACCTGTTTGGCGGCGCCTATCTGCAAAC
>CAZKCY010000080.1:0-7858 GCA_964551155.1 uncultured Marinimicrobium sp.
CTTCGGTAGCTCCGCTATGCAAACTGCTCCTGCAGTTTGTGAGCATTTTGAGCCTGATTTTAACGCTGCAGCGGCCACGCAGATAGTTTTTCAGCGGCCTGTTTTACATCTCGGGTTCGTAGTGGTTATGTTCCGGCTTGGGGCGAATCGGCTCATCGCGCTCCAGCAGAATGCTGGCGTCGATAAAACCCTGCTCGATCTCGCGCAGCGCGATTACCGTGGGCTTGTCGTTGCCGGCCGGAACCATGGGGTCCTTGCCGCCCACCGCCAGTTGGCGCGCGCGCTTGCTGCTCACCATCACCAGCTCAAAGCGGTTGTCTACATGATCCAAACAATCTTCAACAGTAATACGTGCCATAGTGTTTTGTGCTCTCGTTTGCTATTGCCGGCCCTGGGCCTGCGGGTTCGATCAAAGGGGCGCGAGCTGCCTTTTGGGCTAACTGCGGGAGAACGCGCGCCACAATAAAAACTTGGCCGACCATTGTACACAATTCGACCGTTCAATGCAGCGTCCTATCTGGCCTGGCAGTAAATATTAAGACAGTAACTCGCGCAGCAAAGTTGCATGTATCTGGGCCTGGCGCCCCAAGCGCAAATGCTGGCTGGTAATCAGGGCCTGAAACTGCGCCAGAGCGGTGGTGAAGTCGTCGTTGATGATCAGGTAATCGGCGTCTTGAAAATGCGACATTTCGCTGATGGCTTCATTCATGCGCGCTTCAATGACTTCGGGGTTGTCCTGACCTCTGCCGGTCAGGCGCTGGCGCAGCGAGGCCAGAGACGGAGGCAGAATAAACAGGCTGACGGTTTCCGGGAGCTGCTCGCGCACCTGCTTGGCGCCCTGCCAGTCGATTTCCAAAATCACATCCAGACCTTGCTCCAGAGTCTCGAGCACCCAGTGGCGCGAGGTGCCGTAGAGGTTGTTGAATACCCGAGCGTGTTCCAGAAAGGCGTCCTGGGCGAGCATGGCTTCGAACTGGTCGTGATCCACGAAATGGTAATTGACGCCGTCTTTTTCTCCCGGCCGCTGAGGGCGAGTGGTGTGTGACACCGATACGCACACTTCCGGGTTGGACTGTACCAGGGCGTTCACCAGGCTGGTTTTGCCTGCGCCCGAGGGGGCCGACACTGTGTAGAGGATGCCTTTGCTGCTCATCGACTGACTCTTGGCGGTATAGGGGGTTGAGGGCATTCACCGGCGGCGCGCGGCGGCGACTGAGGCGCCATTATGGCATAGGGTACCGACAGCGACTAGCAACTGGGGCTGGCGCTAAGTCTCCGAGATAGCTCACCAAGAGAGTGCTAAGATAGGATTTCGACCATAGGGGGCACTAACTAGCGTGGCAGAGTTAATCAGTATTATCGAAGCGGCCCGGTTAATGGAAACGCGGCCGGATTTCGTTCGCCAAATGATCGCCAAGGGCCGACTTAAGCCGCGCGATGGCGAACGCCTCGACAAAGGCGAAGTGCTCGAGCTGAAAGAGCTGATCGGACGGTTGCGCGGCAATGGTATAGCGACCATGGTGCAGGCCGCGGATGACAAAGCCGATCAGTCCGAATGATGAACTGATCCGGTCATCGGTATTTTGTCCTCGTCTACCAGCTCACCAATTTGGGGTCGCAAGATGAGCGAACCGAAATTTCGCCGCGCGCGATTTTCTGCTCCAGATCCTCGCTGATGCCCGGGTTGATGCTGGGGGCAGGCGGATTGTCGCCCTCTTCGATGCCCACCCAGCAGTTGCGCCCGGCGCGTTTGGCGGCGTAGAGGGCGCGGTCCGCGGTGTCGATCACTTGCTCCCAGGTCAGCTGTTCCGGGTCTTGAGCGTAGAAAGGGAACGCAGCATAGCCAATCGAGCAGGTTTTGTGCAGTACCTCGCCGTCGTTGAGCTTGCCTTTGTTGAGCTTGAACTCAGCCTGAGCTACCGCCAGGCGCACCCTCTCGGCGAGCACCGAGGCCTCTTCCCGGGTACAGAATCGGCCCACCAGCAAAAACTCTTCTCCGCCCCAGCGCACTAGATAGTCCGAGTCGCGCATCGCTTCGCGCAATACCACGCCCAAATCTTCCAGTATCTGGTCGCCGGCGGCGTGGCCATAGGTGTCGTTCACCGCTTTAAAATGATCGATATCGAGCAGCATAAAGACGCAGTCGCTTTCCACCGGTCGAGGCGCCTTGCCCTCGAGCCATTTGCGGTAGTTGCGCAGGGTAAGGCTGATGTCGGGGGGCAGATGCTGGTTGATGTAGCGGCGATTGTGCAGCCCGGTCAGCGGGTCGGTGAGGCTCGCCTGCTCGAGTTTTTCGTAGGCGCTCTCAATTTCCGCTTGCGCCTGAGCCAAACCCTGATTAATGCGATTCAATTCGCTGGTTCGCTCGGTGACCTTTTGCTCCAAGTTGCGGTGAATGTCCAGGAACTGTAAGTGAGTGTTGACCCGCGCCAGGAGTTCATCTTTCGAAAACGGCTTGCTTAAAAAGTCGTTGCCGCCGGCGGCGAACGCCTGCAGCAAATCGTTCAGCTGGCGTTGGGCGGTGAGAAAAATCACCGGCAGTTCCAGCGCGCTGGAGCTCTCGCGCAAAGCGCGGCAGGTTTCGTAGCCAGACAAATTGGGCATCATTATGTCCAGCAGCACCAGATCGACGTCGGGGTGCTTTTTGACAAAAGCCAGAGCCGCCTCGCCGCTTTCGCATTCGCTGACTCTGAAGTTGCCGAGCGCAAGATAATTGACCAGCACCTGGCGGTTCACCGGCTCATCGTCCACTACCAGTATATGGGCGCCGGCATTGCCGCGCGTCTCCGGCAGTATGACCTGAGTGGCGGCGGCACTCACCTCCTCGGAAAGCTCATAGCTCGGGGCGCTGCTGAGCGGCTCTTTGGCCTCGCTTTCAGCGGGCGTCGAACCTCGTTCGGCGCTCTTGGCGCTGGGCAGTATGACCGTGAAGCTCGAACCTTCATTGGGTTTGGAGGAAACTTCTAGACGCCCGCCGTGCAGGTTGATCAGTTTGTGGGTGATCGAAAGCCCGAGCCCGGTGCCGCCATAGAGCCGCTCAGTGTCGCCGCGAACCTGACGGAAGGAGTCGAATAAGTGCTCGAATTCGTGCCCGGCTATGCCAATGCCGGTATCGCTGATGGTGAAGCTGACTTCTTGCTGGCCAGGCAGCTCTTGTGCGGTCACCCTGATTTGGCCACGCTCGGTAAACTTCACCGCATTGCCTATCAGGTTGTGCAGTATCTGCAGCAGTCGATCTTCATCGGCATAGATTCGCGCCAGGTTCGTCGGCACCTCGTTAATGAGCGCCACCGGCTTGTTGCCCAGCAGCGGTCGGGTGAGCGTGAGCACTACTTCGACCACTACGTGCAGGTCCACTGGCCGAGGGTCAAGGCTAATGCTCTGATTGCGCAGTTTGGCAAAGTCGAGAATGTCATCCACCAGGCTGGCCAGGCGTTTGCCGCTGGAGACGATCATAGCCAGATTGAATTTGGTGCTTTGCGGCAAGGCGCCAGTGGCGCCGTCCACCAAAGATTCGGCGAGGCCGATGATGCCGTTCAGGGGCGTGCGCAACTCATGCGAGGTGTTGGCGAGAAATTCGTCTTTGAGTTTGTCGACCTGTTGCAGGCGTTTAACTACCAGTCGCTCCTGGGCCAGCTTTTGCCGCTGGTTGTGCACCAACCAGCCGATTACCGCCAATAGCGCCAAGCCATAGAGGCTATAGGCCCACCAGGTTTGCCAGATGGGTGGCAGCACTACCAACTCAAGGCGCGCGGGGGCTTGGCTCCAGACTCGGTCATTGTTGGAGCCTTTGACTTCAAAGGTGTAATTGCCCGGGTCTAAGTTGGTGTAGGTGGCTGAGCGCTTGGTACCCACCCAGTTCCAGTCGCTTTCAAAACCCAGCAGCCGGTAGGCGTAGTGGTTATCTTCGGGGCTGCGGTAGTTGAGTGCGCTGAACACGAAAGTGACTACGCTCTGGTCTGGATTCAGCGTCAAAGTCTCGGCCTGGGCAGGGTTGCGCGCCGGGCCCTCTGGCTGAGGTACAAGCTCGAGCGACTGATTGAGTATTTGAATATCGGTGAGAAACACTTCTGGCGGATAAGGGTTGGGCTCCAGTTCGACGGGCTTGAACAGCGTAAAACCCTTGCTGCTGCCGAAAAGGATTTCACCCCGCTGGGTTTTTAGGCCGGTATTGCGGTTGTAGAGGTTGCCGCCCAAGCCGTGTTGGGTGTTGAAGTTATGGAAGATGTCTGCCGAAACTTCAAAGCGCGACAGACCTTTGTGGGTGCTGAGCCAGAGGTCGCCCCTGTTATCCTCGACTATGCTGGTGATTGAGTCGTCTGGCAGGCCGTCTTCGGTGGTATAGGCGGTAAAGCTTTGGCTTTCGTAATCGAAACGGTTCAGGCCGCCGCCATCGGTACCCACCCAAAGATAGCCGCGGCTGTCTTCATAGAGTGAGATGACAAAATTGGCGTTCAGGCTGTTGGGGTCTTCAGGGTCGTGATGGTACTGGGTGAAGTTGCCGGTTTCTTGGTCGAGCAGGAACAATCCACTCAGGCCGCCCGCCCAGATATTGCCCCGACGGTCCTCGTAAACCACTCGGGAATAGAGCCTCTGGTCGCCGCCCAGCTGTTCACTGCTGGGCTGGAAGGTGGTGAAATCGTCGGTGGCGGAATTGTAGCGCGCTACTCCGGCTTCGGTGGCGAGCCAGAGATTGCCGCGGCCGTCGAGGTGTAAATCCCAGGGTTCGGCGCCGGGGGGTGAGCGGGGGTTGCCCGGCTCGGGCAAGTAGTGGCGAATTTCTCCGGTGCTCAAATTCATTCGGTTGAGCCCGCCGGACCAGACACCCAGCCACAGAATCTCGTTCTGCTTTTCGATCGCCAGAATGGTGTTGCCGCTTAGGGTGTTGGATGCATCTTCGTCGCGGGTGATACGGGTAAATTCCCCGCTCTCACGATCCCAATAGTTAAGCCCATAGCCAGTGCCGATCCAGAGGTTGCCCTGCTCATCTTCCAGTGAAGAAATCACCCCGCCATCGGTAATGCTGTTGGCATTGGAGGGGTCGTGGCGGTAGTTTTTGAAGGCCGAAGCTGTGCGGTTCAGGCGGTCGATACCGGCCGGGAAAAACCCCACCCAAATATCGCCACTTCGGTCTTCAAACACCACGTTCACCACATGGTTGCCCGGCGAACTCGGGACGCCCTCTACGTAAGAGTGAGGCTCAAAACTGCCGGTTTGCGGATCGAAGCGGTTGATGGCGGAACCGTCGCCAACCCAGAATTGGCCTTGACTGTCTTGCAATATATCCCAGACGGTGGTGCTTTTTTCGTGGTGCCGGTTGGGGTAGCGCACAAACTCGTTGCGCTCGCGGTCAAAGCGCGCCAGGCCGCCATTGTAGGTACCGAACCAGACCCGGTCTTGCCGGTCCAGGTACACCTCGCGCACGTCGTTGTCGCCGATACTGGTTGGATCGCCCTCGCGCTCGCGAAAATTATCGACTGCGCCGGTGGCGGGGTCGTAGCGAAAAACACCTTTGGCATCACTGCCGAGCCAGAATATTCCCTCTGAATCCTGAACCAGAGACCAGATGCTGGCTTTCTGCTCGACCTGCTCATCCTCCAGGGCTATGTATTGGTAGTCATTGAGAGCCGGGTTGAAGCGCAAAAAACCGCCTCGGCTGGCGATCCACAAAATGCCCTGGTCGTCGACCAATATGTCGCGCACATCGTTGACGCTTGAGCCAAAGGCGCCTTGTTCGGGATGGGTAAAACTTGCAAAGCTGTCGGTGGTCGGGTCATAGAGATTAATGCCCTGGCGAGTGGCCAGCCATAGCTTGCCGTCGGCGGCGTTAACGATTCGGTTGACGTAGCTGTGATTCAAGCCTTCCGGAAGATCGGGATGGTGCCGGTACAGCTTTAGCTCGTAACCATCGTAGCGCGCCAGACCGTTGGAGCCGGCGAACCACATGAATCCGTCCCGGTCCTGAGCGATGCTGTTGATGTAGCCGATAGAGGAGACTTCCTCGGGCAGGATATGCTCGAAGCTCAGCCCCGAATTGACGGCCTGGGCGAGTGTCTGGGCCGCGAGTACCCAAATTAATAGCCCGGCTAGAAACGTCTTGGTTAGGCCGGCAAGTCTATTCGGATTTTCGCCAGTTTCAGCCGCTGAACAAAGGAATCTTCTCAAGCAGATACCACTCCCTAATAACCATGCCTGCCGGCCCTAGGTCGATGCCGAGCGGCCGGCGGCATTTTAATTGTGCGCTGGGTTTGGCAATACAGCTGACTTTGCCTTGCATTGGCTGTTGAAAAATTTTCAACAGCCTGCACAGCGATTGTAGACGATTTCGACGACTAGGCTTGAGATATATCTTAAGCTTCAGGAACTTGAGGAGACGCTGGCCTCGGGTATTTGCGCCTGACGTTCCCGCTCGAGTTGGCTTTGGCGCTCACCCACCAGCACTGCGCCCCAGGCGCGCAGTTTCTCAAAGCCCAGCAGGCAGAGTATTAGCGCACCTACGGCTAGGCCTATGCCCGCCAGGCCCAGCGTTTCCTGTTCGCTGAAACAGGTCCAGACAAACTGGCCTACGCATAAGACGGCCACCACCAGCAGCGTGGGTTTACGTCCGATCAGTTCCACCACGAACACACCCAGCGGCGCGCCCAGTGCGACCACCGGCGCCGCCGCCAGCCAGTTTTCATAAACACCCGGCTGCCAGCTGTTGGTCAGACTCTTGATGACAACCCCGTACACCGAGGTGTAGGCCATGATCACCACCGAAGTGGGGATGGCGATTTTCAAATCAGCTCGGCACAGCAGTACCAGCGCGGCGTAGATGACCATGTCGATACCCACACCGGTGACCGACACCGCCAGCAGGCTGGCGCCCAGGCCGAGCACAAAGCCCACCCGATGATCCCAGCGTTCGTCGAAGTCGGTCATGCCCTCGTGGCCGGCGATTTCACTGATCCGGTACAAGTGCAGCACCCCGAAGCTGCCCCAGAGCACCGCAAAAGTCACCTTGATCCAGAGATCGGGAATAAACGGCGCCAGAAAAATAATGCCCAAAGGCGTGCCGATCAAGGCGCCCAGCATGGCGCCCTTGAGTATCGGCCAGGCCAAGGGCTGGCGCCGAGCCAGGATGAAAATGCTCGCGCTTACCATGCCGATGGACTGCACCGCAAAGCTGAAATCGCGCCCCAGGCTGGCGGGTAAATCGAAAAACAGCACCAGTACCGGAAAGCCCACCGTACCGCCGCCCATAGGAGTTGAGCCAGCGGCGTAACTGCCAACGGCCATAGCGGTGGCTATGGGCCAGTGGGCTTTGGCCGCCTCCCAGGCGCCTTCGGCCTGGAGCAGCAACAACCAGACGCTGTAAAAACCGGCGAGCCAGAGAAACCAGACCCAGAGATGTTTGCGCGGTGGGGCTTTAATGGACATAGAAATCAAATACGACCGCTGAGGTTGAAAACAGGCTCCGGAAACCGGCGCGGTGTTTGGCCAACGAATTATTGTAATGGGCGCCAAGGGCGGGACGAATGTGGCTAGATTTTAACCTAAGCAGAGTCTGGGGCCTAGCGATTGGGGGCTTTAATATTTGGGGCGTCCAAGTAATTGGCATCGACACTGAGCGGCGCGAGAGCGTCATTTGGGTATACTGTCGGCCACATTTAATCGGGAGATTCTCTTGCTCAGTTATCGTCACGCCTACCATGCCGGCAACCACGCCGATGTCCTCAAACATTCGGCGCTCAGCCTGGTTTTGGCCAAGCTTACGGAAAAGCCAGCGCCTTGCGTCTACATCGACACCCACGCCGGTGCCGGCGTCTACCAGCTCAACAGCGCCCAGGCCCAGAAAACCGGCGAGGCCAGCGGCGGC
>CAZKCY010000080.1:7868-8497 GCA_964551155.1 uncultured Marinimicrobium sp.
GCATAGAGCGGCTGCTGTCCGGGCCTATGACCATCCGGTTGCTGGATTCCTATTTGGGAGTGGTACGGAATCTGCGCGCCCAGCGCTCTCAGGCTTATCCGGGCTCGCCGGCCATTGCCCAACAGCTGCTTCGGCCGCAGGACAAACTGCACTTGCTAGAGCTGCACAACAGCGAGGTGGAGGTGCTCAGAGGCAATATGGGGCGCGATGCCCGAATCTCCATCCATCACCGGGAAGGTTTCGAGGGCCTGCCGGCGCTGGCGCCTTCTTTTCTGCCGCGCGGTCTGGCGCTGATAGACCCGGCCTACGAAGTGGTCGGTGACTACGCCCAGGCGCTGACAAGCCTGGAAAAGACACTGGCACGCTGGAGTACCGGTATCTTTGTGCTTTGGTATCCACTGCTGGCCAAGCAGCGCGATCGCTCGGACTGGCTCAAACGCCAGCTGCAGAAGCTTCAGACCAACAATTTACTGAGCGCCGAACTCTGGGTGCAGGGCCAGGCTCAAGAGTACGGCATGCACGGCTCGGGTTTGGCCATTCTCAACGCCCCCTGGCAACTCGACCTACACTTACAGCAACTGCTGCCGGCTTTGAGTCAGGCCCTGGCTCAGGATTCCGGTGCCGGTTGG
>CAZKCY010000081.1:0-8444 GCA_964551155.1 uncultured Marinimicrobium sp.
CCCCCGACCGGCTGATTACAAGTCAGCTGCTCTACCAACTGAGCTACGCCAGCACAGCGACCCACGTCTTAAGTGGAGGCGGGATTCTAGTGAAAGTTTGTTCCGGAAGCAACACCTGGGCAGAAATTTTGTCGTTTCTCGAGCTCGGGATGCTGACTGAAAAACTCGAGCCAGAATTGATCCGCCACTTGAGCGGCCTGAGAGGGGGATAGAGCTACCCATAGCTCTCGATGACTGCGGGACATTTCCTGGATCTGGGCCTCATACCCGAGCGCAACAAGCTCCTCACGCCTCTGACGCGCCAACTCAGCACGACTGAACATGCCCAGAGAAATTCCCAACGCGAGCTCTCCTCGCGGAATAATGTAGCTATCAATATTTTTAGATTGCAGTTCGTGCAGCTTACGCAAGGCCGCCTTCTGCGACAGCTCTGGCGGTAGATAAACCCAATAGCCGGGATCCTCGGGAACCTCCACGCTCTCAAGGCGCGGCTGAAGCTCAAGAGCCTCCAGGCGCTGAATTAAATTCTGCGCCAAGCCCTGATCGCCAAAGGGGCCTACCAGCAAGCATAGAGGCTGCTCTGGCAAGCCGGCCAATCCCTGTCCTCCAGGCCCAGGCGCTGGCCTGGGCGCTTCAGAACGGGAGGTCGACATGTCGTCCCGCTCAGATAAGAGGCGCAGGTCGGTTCCGGTGCCAACTCCTGGCGATCGAAGCGGCTCGACCAGCTTAGCCTCTTCAACATCGCCTCCGGCAGTCAAAAAAAACTGGGAGCCGAACACCACCAGATTCATTACGACCAAAGCCCAAAATATCGCACGCATCTATAATTTATCCTGAAAAACCAAAACCGACTCAGATCTCTTTGCCGGAAATCCCTGGCGAACTCAGCACTGGAGCCAAACCGTCCAAAACCAGCTCAGGAGCCAGAAATGCGCGGGGCAGGTGCTCATGGAGCAAGGGCCCATCCCCCCCAGCCAGGTAAATCATGGGCTCGGCAAACGACGCATGTTCTTTGAGCACGTCCCAGCCCCGCTCGATAACACCCAAAGCCATAGCGCCTAGCGCTGCCTGCACGGCCCTTTGAGTGTCAGTACCCGGATCAAGCGACAAACTTCGCCAAGGGTCGACGCCAGGATCCACCCGATCGGTCTCAGTGCTGAGCGAACGGCGCATCATGCCGAGGCCGGGACCAATATAGCCTCCCAGGTGCTGACCGCTGGCAGTTATTAAATCGACGGTAATGGCGCTGCCAGCCTGAACCACCAAAGCCGGACCCCCTCGGACGGAGAACGCCGCCACCATCGCCAGCCAACGATCCACGCCCAGGCGCTCAAAATCCTGGTAGCCGTTGATAAGCCCCGCACAACAGCGCTGGGACTGGGCGAATTGCGGCCTTACCCCTAGAAATAGTTCGCACCAAAGAGTAAATCTTTGGTTGATTTCTGGATTAAGCACGCTCGCCACCCAGACTTGCTCCAGGGGTTGTTCAAGGATTAGATGTTCGGTCAGGGTCTCGAAGCTCCCCTCCAGCACACCGCCAGCAAGCCTAGCGGATTGAGAGCGTAACCGCCATTTAATACGGCTGTTGCCCATGTCAATTTCCAAAATCATGACACAGCTCTCAAAGAAACTTCGCCGCCATAGAAATATTGCCGAACGCCTTCAATTTCGAGACAGAGCGCGCCGGTTTCGCTGACCCCGCGAGCTATGCCGTAAACCACCTTGTCGGCGGAGCGCAGCTCGACCTGACAGTCGGCAAAGGCGTCCAGGGCAGTCCAGTCAGCGCGGTAAGCTTGAAAACCGTCAGCTTGATAACTGTGCAGCAACGGGAGCAGCTCATCGATCAAGGCGGCGGCAAGGAAATTCCGCGCCACCGAGGGCAGGCCCGCCTCCGCCAGCAGGGTTTGGACGTCCACCCAGGGCTGATCAATCTGCGGCTCGGACGAAGATGGCATGGCGACATTCAGGCCCACGCCTACTACCACCTGGCAGACGCCGGCCGGATCTCCGGTCATCTCCAGCAACACGCCCGCCAATTTCCGACCGTGGCAGAGAATGTCGTTGGGCCATTTAAGCCCTATATCCTCGATACCCAGATCTCGCAGCACATGCGCCAAGGCCACGCCCACCGCAAGACTCAAGCCTTCCAGCGCTGCGGCACCGGCATCAAAGCTCCAAGTGAGCGAGAGATAGATATTTCTTCCGAAAGGACTGACCCAGGCGCGGCCGCGCCGCCCCCGACCGGCGCTTTGCAGCTCGGCCAGACATACGTAGCCGCTTTGCCCCTGGGCCGCGCGCTCCATGGCTCGGGTGTTGGTCGAATCGATCAAAGGCAAAACTTCAAGCTCGGACAAACAGGCCCTTGTCGCCCCATGTAAGTGAGCCAGCAAGGTCTCTTGATCCAGAAGTTCCAAACCTCCGTCCAAGCGATAACCACGGCCTTTCGCGGATTCCAGCGACAAGCCGAACTGTTCGAGCTTCTGCAGATGCTTCCAGACCGCCGTTCGACTGACGCCCAACTGCTCGCCCAATTCTCGTCCCGAATGAAACTCGCCATCGGCGAGCAGCGCCAATAAAGGTGCCAAGGCGGCATAATCGGCAGCGGGCTTATTCATCGGAATCCTTCCTCAAGTAATGGCGCTGATAGCGAGGCCCCAGGCTAGTAAGTACTTCGTAACCCAAAGCTCCGGTGCGCTCCTGCATTAAATCAACCGTCAAATCCTCGCCCAGCACACGAATATACTGACCGGCCTCGTCCTCCGGAACGGGCTGGTCACCCAGATCGAAAATCGTCGTATCCATGGAAATACGCCCGACGACCGAAACCAAATGGCCCTGAAAGTAGCCCTGGGCATGCAGTCGGCCGATGGTTCTGTTCAGGCCGTCGGCATAGCCCCCGGCAACTACGGCCAGCTGGGTGCCGGCGGCGGCGCGAATACTGTGACCATAGCCGATCCCCGCGGGGTGCTCTAGCCTGCGCAGCTGCAATACTGGCAAATCCAGCTGTAATACTGGCTGCACGGGGCTGGCCGACTCCGGCCGGGGATTGACGCCATAGAGCGAGGCACCCGGGCGGACCTGATCAAAATGCCATTCGGGGCCCAAAAACACTCCCGAGGAGTTGGCGAGACTGCATCGAATCCCGGGTAGAATTTTTTTTGCTTCGGAGCAATAGGCCTGAAACTCTTGCAGCTGGCTCAGGTTTGCCGGATGCCCCAGCTCATCCGCACAGGCTAAATGGCTCATAAAAATCTCTGGGCTGCAGCCCCGCAGCGTCTCGGGTTCGGCCTTGAGCTGTTGCCACTCGGACCGACTGAGCCCCAAGCGAGTCATTCCGGTATCGATCTTGATCGCCGAACGGCCCGCTTTGCCCGCCACGAGGCTGGCCGAACACCAGCGGCGAACAGCGGGCAGAGTCGACAAAACCGGCCTCAACCGCTCAGTTAAGAATGTTTGTTCGGCTCCCGGGCGGGCGCCGCCGAGCACATAAATTTCGGCATCAGTGGGTAAGTAGGAGCGCGCGGCCAATGCTTCCTCGAGGGTCGCGACATAAAATTCCCGGCAGCCGGCGGCATAGAGCGCTGGACCGACCTCCTTGGCACCGAGACCGTAGGCATTGGCTTTAATCACGGCCGCGGCGGAAGCTTTGCCGTTTAATTGATCAGACACCAAGCGCCAGTTGGCCTGAATGGCCCCTAGATCGACGGTAAGTATTCCGGTGGATGTGTCATTCATCAAAATGCGGCCGCTGGCTGAAAACAGAGCTCGCATCTAAGCAAAGATCAGCCCCAAAATCCAGAGCTGTAGAGGCTTCCGGCGCTTGCTCACCGCAAGCACCGGAAGAGTCCCGTCAACGTCTGAGCCCTAGTCCTTGGGCGCGGGGAATTTGTGCAGGGTATAGAAGGCCTCCAAAGGCTCGCTCGCTCCGGCTTTGGAGCTTTGCTCTTCAGAAAGGGCGAGATAGTAGACGCGCCCAGTCTGCTGCGGATGAACTTGACGCAAGGCGGTAGAATCGAGCTTAACCCTTAGAGATTGACGATCCTCGCTCCAGTTGAAGGCGGCGATTTTCTCCGCGCGCTCATCCAGAACTTCGGAGCCGTAATCAGGCGCGTCTCTATAGACCCAAGAATTGATCGACAAAGCCTTCGCCAGCGCGTTCAGATCGACCGAAGCCGGAACAGGATTGGTGAAGCGAATCGCAAACCCATCAGCTGTGGCGGTAACCTGATCGATGGCAAAAGGACGAGTCTCGCCGTCCCAGACCAGGCGCTGAAGACTGGCCACATGACCGCCTTTTGCCTGCCAACCACGACCGGTCTGCCCCACCAGCATGCTGCCATCAGGCAGGAATACCGGACGCATCACTCCGGATGCCAAGCCCTTGGCAAAAGGCATAACAGCCCCCTGCTCGGTGCCGTCGGCAAGAACTTCAGTGGTTACCCGCAACAAGTTGGACTGAGTCTGATCGCCGATAAACATCTGACCAGCAAAAGGTCCGAAGGCGCCTTCGGAGGTGTCCCAAACCGGATGGCCGGGGGAGTTGGCGACCTGATTGTGGGGAAACAGCACCACCGCCTTCTCCCGGGTATCGGCGACTTTGTCCCAGGCGATTTCAGGCGAATCGGGCTTCATGCCGGGCAGGTCCACCAAGCCCGAAGGGTGACCGTAGAACTTGCCTTCTTCGAGCACAAACAGCTTGGATGTGCCGACAAACTCACCCTGGTTTTCCGAATACCAAAGCCGGTTGTCGGGACCTGCGGCCAACCCGGCCGGACTGCGCAAGCCCTTGGCAAACAACTCGAACTCGCCTTTGGGCGTAACCCTCACCGCCCAACCGCTCAGACCGCCCTGAGTCCCCATATACTGGCCATCAGCCTTATAAACGGCATCATCGGCGTGGGCCAGGTTGAGGTTGACGTAGTAAGCGCCGTCGGCGCCACGAGCCGGGCCGTGCATATAGGTGTGGTAATTGCCGTGAAAACTGTGGGCATCAAATAAGGTATCAAAGCGATCCGCCTTGCCATCGCCATCGGTGTCGGTAATTCGGGTCAACTCGGGCTTTTGGCCTACCACCAGCTGAGAGCCCTGCTTGTCTTCAATTTCAACTCCCAGGCTATCGAACAGACCTTCGGCAAACAGCTCCCAGTGGCCATCTTTAATCCGCCAGATTCCCGCAGTGCGGGTCGCCACGACTATGGTGCCGTCATCGGCCACAGACAAAAACAGAGCTTCGAACAATTGATCGCGGCCGTAATTATCCTGGGGTGGCAAGTAGCTCTCTAAGCTATAGCCGGCCGGCAACTGGGCTTCAGCGGCAATGACTTTCAGAGGCTGCTTCTCATGCTCGAAGTCGCTCGCCTTTGGCTTCCAGGCGCTGGACGCCAACTTTATCTCGGCACTTAACCTCGCTTTATCGCTGCCTGCCGGCAGCGTCCAAACGCCGTCTTCGATACTGCCTCGACTCACTTTGGCATCGGTCAGGACATTGGAGTTAAACAGAAATTGTTGCGAGTCGCTCCGATTTCCGTCTATTTCAATGGAAACTCGGCCATCATCCAAAATACGAGTCGCCACCTCAACTCGGTTGCCGCCAACTTGATACTTGAACGTGGGTGCGACGACTTTGTCGCTCGAGGGCCGCTCGTAACCGAGAAACCGGGCATTTTCCGCCGCTAAACGCTCGAGGTGATCCTGCTCGGACCAAAGCGAGGCTTCGATGGTGGCCTCATCGTTGAACACCGCCTCCTTGAAAGAAAAATCAATCATTTCGCCGTCGGAATTCAAAGGCGCAAACAAAATGCCGCTCTCGCCCAGATCAATCTCGCGGGTTTCGAAGCCGGTTTTCAAGCCGCCGCCACCGCGATTCATCAGCTCGCCTGACATCTCCAAAAAGCCGCCCTGCCATAGCTTGGCGATGCCGAGGATGCGCGGATCAAAACTGTAATTGACGGAGTTGGGCTGGCCCACATGAATTGCGCGGGCGGAAAGGCCTTCCAATGGACCGCGCTGAATCCGGAGCCGGTCATCGACCAAAAACTGCAAATCGTCTTCCAAAGGATCGTATTTAACCGGACCTTCCGCCTCTACCAGCTTAACCACCGGCCCCTGCTCCCAGGTGGTGTTCAAGGTCTGCAGATAGAAACCTATGGCATCGAGATTCTTATCGGGCAGAATTTGCGCTCCATAGGGAGGCATAATCGGCATGTAGGCTTCGCCCTTTTTGGATCCCGACTCAATAATTGCCAGCTCGGCACCGGGTTCACGCACGCTACGACGCAGATAGCTGGCATCAGCCTGAATGGTAAAGCGGTTGTCTCCGCCCGCCTCGACGATTTCCCGGTCGCGCGGGTTCTTTTTGAACAGACCAAAAAGGTTGGGGCCGGTCTTCATGGACTTGTCGCCAGCCTCTACGGCATGGCACTCCTGGCAACCCAGCGAGTAAAAGCTTTTTTTCCCCAGCGCGACGAAATCTTCCAGCTCGTCTTCATTGGTCGCGCCGCCAGTTTCTTCGGGCACTTCCAGAGCACTGAAATCCGCGGGCTGAGCATTGAAATTGCGAATCGCTAAAGAGCCTGCTTCAACAGCCAAAACCATGGGGCCCTGGGTCGTCTCCCAAGGTGAGATCGAGCCCTGGGTAAAGCCTTCCAAAACGGTATTTTTCTGTACTAACTCACCGTTCAAGCGCGCTTCCAGAATTAGAGCATTGTCGACCTTGCGCGAGGCCTCGTCGTAACGGGGCGCTCTAAACTTGACCTCAAGCTGTTGCCATTCGCCACTGACAACCTTGGCATCGGTCAAGGGCGCTTTGCCTCCCACCAATTTGTCGACGCTGCCATCCCAACGCTGTTGCAGGCCGCCGGGTGATTGGATCTCCTGACCGCCCTCTCCACCGGCTAGGGAAATTTCGTAGCGGCCCTGCAGAAACAAGCCTGCCTCGGCATTGCCGCTGGGCATATATTCAAGAACAACGATTGCGTCACCATACTGGACATTCGTTTGTAGGCTCTCGACTTTTTCAGCGCCTGTCGCGATCACTTTTTTTTCTGATCCGGGTACCAACTCTAATTTGTCGCCAGTGGCGGTAATGCTCGCCCCCGTTTCCCAGCTAGTGTTTTCTTGCAAGTACTGAAGGAATCCAGCGTCATCGGAATGGGAGAAGTTGGCAAAAGAAACTGCGCCGCCCAATAGGGCCAGGCGCCAGAAAAGCGTGGGTTTGATACTCATGATTGAATGCTCGTTGTGTTGCGCCGCGTAGGTCACTCACCGCGGCGCTATTATTCAAAGCTGATTTAAAGCGGGCGAACCCAAATGTTGCGGAAACTTACCGGGTTACCGTGATCCTGGAGGGCTATAGAGGCGCAGCCGTGGGCGTCGTATTTGGGGGCGCCAATCCAAGCGGTCGTACCAAGAATTTCCACGTGGTTTTGTACCAATACTCCGTTATGCAGCACGGTAATGTGCGCGGGTTCGCTCAATTTGCCGCTTTGGTCAAACTCCGGTGCCTCGAAAATGATGTCGTAGCTTTGCCATACACCGGGTGGTCGAGTGGCATTAACTAGCGGAATGTGCTGTTTGTAGATCGAGGCCGCCTGGCCATTGGGATAAGTTTTGTTCTGATACGAATCCAGGATTTGGACTTCATAACGCTCCTGCAGGAAAACCCCGCTGTTACTGCGCCCTTGACCCTCTTGGTCATCGGTGCCAGTTGGAGTACGCCATTCGAGATGAAGCTGGACATCGCAGAATTCGCGCTTGGTCTTGATGTCGCCAGTACCCGGCGCCACGGTCATGGCGCCGTCCTCAATCACCCACTTGGCTGCGCCTCCTTTAGTGGAAACCCATTCGGACAGATTCTCGCCGCCGAACAATACGATGGCATCGGAAGGTGGAGCATCTTGTGGCGCTTCGACCACCGGCGGTACCGGTTCCCAGACTTCGGTTTTTTCGGCCAGCTGCCAGGGCTCGAGATCTTTCTCATCGCCGGTTTCGGCACTGCAAGAGAGTGTCAGCGCAAAGCAGGAAGAGGTCAAGGCCACAATGGGCCAACGGAGATAGCGGGGTGTTTTTCTCATTGTGCTCTCACTTTTTATCGTTTAGGCATTGATTTGAAAAGACGCACGTCCAAACCGGTGGAGCGCCTTGATCTAAGCTTGTTTGAGGCGACTTTTATAACATATGAACATTTTTTTATCTACAAAAACGCGGAGATTTGAAGCATCCAGCGTTTTTAGCAGTCTAGCAGGTAGAGTGTAAACTCAGCGTCAAGAAGAGAGGTTTCGCGCCAAAAAAGTAAGAGACCGAAGCTTTCCGAGCGCCCAAAGTAACACCCCCTGCCGGACTTATCGGCCGGGAGCCGATGAGCACAGCTTTAACTGGCCATAGGCCGAGCCCAAGGATGGCATCGATCACCATGACCAGGGCATCGGCAAGCGTCGCGGAGTTAT
>CAZKCY010000082.1:0-7543 GCA_964551155.1 uncultured Marinimicrobium sp.
TGCTGGAGACGGTCCTGAAGAAAGCTCCCCAAACCCTTCTGACCGTCTGGCACTTTGTAGCAAGAGGTAAAAGCAGGCTCCTTTGGAGCCCTTAAGCTTAGTGGCAACGACTGCCCCAACATTATCTAAGAAGTTATGTCGAGAGAAACTCGGTTAGCTTTGATTCTAATTAAGTTCGGGGCAGCACTGGCTTGAGCCGCTCGAGACTCGCTTGATACTCGGTTTCGTCTAAGCCGCGTAACGCTAGCCAGTCCATCAGCAGAATCTCTGGGGTGTCCTGATGCTGCTGCCCCAGGCCCTTCTTCAGCAAGCTCATCTGGTAAGCCATACGCGCCTGGCGCTCTGCTTCCGGTGATTCCTGGCCGGCGAGAATGTCGGCTCGGATCAGCAACTCATTCAGCGCCTGAGTACTGGCCGCTTTCTGTTTGGTGCTCATCTGCGCCGCTTCTTCGAGCCGTCGCTCGAGAATCTGCCGACTGTTACCGGGCCACTGCTCCACCTGCTCCATGGCGGACTGAGCCTCGGCCAGAGCGCTTTCCGGCGCATTGTTTTTTAGGGCCGCGACTTCGGCTCGGCGCAAAGCCTCGGCGGCGTCAAAGAGGGCCTTCCACTGGCGCTCCTTGGCTTGGGCTCTGGCCTGCTTCAGATTTTCATCAATGCTGTTCAGGGCCTGATAGTATTGATCCTTAAGGGCCTTGGCATGTGCGCGGGGCAATTGGGTCAGTTGGTCAAACTGGCCCTTTAATGCGGATACCTGGTCCTGGGC
This sequence comes from uncultured Marinimicrobium sp., assembly GCA_964551155.1. Lineage (GTDB taxonomy): Bacteria > Pseudomonadota > Gammaproteobacteria > Pseudomonadales > Cellvibrionaceae > CAZKCY01. Next base: position 767 of record CAZKCY010000082.1, read on the forward strand.
TGAGCGCAATTCGTCAGCGCCCTCGGTGGCCAGGGCGTTTAGTTGGGCGATGATTTGTTCAGCTTGCTGCTGTTGCGCCTCTCGCTCGGCGTCGGCGGCCTGGTAAATTTCCTGACGGCGCTCAAAAATGGCGTCGCACTGGGCGCGAAATTCTTTCCAGAGCGCATTGTCTTCCCGCGGTCGACATTTGCCAATCTCTTTCCAGCGCGCCTGCAGTTGTTTGGCGCCTTCAACCGCCTGATGCAGATCCTCCTGCTGGGCCAGAGTGCGAGCCTGGTCCACCAGCGCCTCTTTGGCGACTTTGTGGTTGCGGTAGGCTTCTTCCAGCTTGCTGTGCAGTTGGTCCATCAGCGGCTCGAAGCGCGCTTCCTGATCTTTGATTGCCTGGCGGGGCACCGGCCAGGCATCGCGCCACTCCCGGCGCGCGGTTTTCAAGGTCTGCTCCACATCTTTCCACACCGGCTGGTCCCAGTGGTACTGCTCCAGATATAGGCCCAACTGCTCAATCAGTTGCTCCCTATGGGCTTGGTTCTGTTCCCGCTCACGCGCCTGGGCGTCGAAAAATTCTTTGCAGGGTTCAAACGCGGCATCGGAAGCGGCCTGAAACTGCTGCCAGAGCTCTTCGTCGGCGTGCGGCACGCCCTTGCTGAGCAACTTCCACTCGTCCTGAAGCTCGTGGATTTGACGCGCCAGGCCTTCGGGGGCCAGCGAGCTGTGGGCCAGGTTGCGCATCTGTTCAATCAGCGCTTCTTTTTTGGGGGTGACGGCGAACTCGTGCCAGTCGCTCAGCTTCTCCATGGCTTGATCAAATTTTTCCAGCTGGGCGCTGACGCCGGCGGGCAACTTTTCCAAGGCCGCGCGTTTCTCCAAGCTGGCGTGATGAATGCCACGGGCTTTGCGCACCAAGCCACCGGCAGCAGCGCTCTGACCGCGCCGGGCCAGGTCTTCCAACTCCGAGATTTGCTTTCGGTGCGCGCGCTCCAGTTCTCTTTCGGAGGCTTCGCGTTCAGCTATGAGTTCGCGAGCTTGTTGAATCGGCTGGGGTAGAGGGCCTTGGAGCCATTGGCTGACCTTGAGCATTTGGCGCAAGATTTTTTTCAGAGCCTGGCTGGCATTGGGGTCGGGAGTTTCCGCCAAAGCGGTAGCCAGCTGATCCAGGCTGCCGTGCTGGCGTCGCAAGGCAAACAGCTCTTCGGCGGCGAGGACGGCATCCAGAATGTTCCCCGAGGCCGCCTCTAGGGCCTGCTCCAATTGCCGAACTTTGCCTGGCTCGGTCTCTGCCGGTGTTTCCGACTGAATGGCGCCCAGCCGCTGTAAGTGTTGAGGAAATTCGTCGCTTGCCAACTGTTCGGTGTCGGCTTCGAGAAGGGTTTGAATTATTTGATTGGTTTGTTGCAGAGCATCTTCAAGACCTTGCTCGGCGGCCAGTCGGTTCTGCTGCTTGACCTCGGCCTCAGCGAGCAATTCGGCCTTGGCCTCCAGCTGTTTGTGACAATTGTTCAGTGCCGCTTGATAGCGGTCGGTTAATGCGCTTGGCAGCTGGCGATCCAGTGTTTCCCAGTCCTTTTGCAGTTTTTGCAGCTTGGCCTGATACAGAGGATCGGCCTCTACTCGGGCCAGTTGCTCGAGCTTTTCGCAAATGACTTTAGCTTGGGCTTCGATTTCGGCTTGATGGGCGTCTTCCGCCTTGAAGGTTTCCAGCTGCGTTTTAGCCAGTTTGTAGACGGTTTTGTCGCGTCCCTGAGCGGCCTTGGCGAGTTGCTCGAGCTCCGGGCGAGTGGTCAGTTTCTGGGCCGCCGCCTGGCGGATTTGAATGCTGGCGCCTTCGACGGCCAGCTTGAGCAGCAGCGCCGGCTCGGTGATCTGCTCCAGCAGCTTTTGGCCGGCGCGCGCCGAATAACTGCTTAAGGTCAGCAACTGCTCCTGATCCGGCAGGTCGCGGCTCAGCTGGGCAGGGTCCAGCTGTTCAGTTTCCAGAAGCTCGCCCAGGCGCTTGCGCGCGGCCAGCTGCAGGCGGCCACTGGCATCATTGAGAGCGCTTTGCAGCAGCACCGGGCTGTATTCCAGCCGCGCCAGAGCGGCTTCGCGCAGGGCTTCCTGGGCATCGCTTTGAACCAGGGCGCGCAGCTCGGCTTCGGGCTTGCTGGCCAGGGCCTCTAGCTGAGTCTCCAAGCTTGGGGGTTGGGCTCTTTTGGTCTTGATCAGGCGCTTGAATAGAGTCATGGCGATTGGCTGGTTCGTTGGGTGAAAATTTGCGCCCCGGTCTGAGGTGATAGGGACGCTCTGTTATTAGAGACTGCTCAGTCTATCAGACCGTATTGATCGCGCAGCAGATCGATTATCTCGGCCTTGGGGTTTTCCGAGATCGGCAGAGGCTTGCCGGTGATTTTTTCCGCCAGGCCGACATAGGTTTTCGATACCTGCAGCAATACTTCTCGGGGCAAAGCATTGTCGCGCGCCAGGGCTTCGCGCTCGGCCATTCGGTCTTTATTGAGCAATATGTCCGGGTCGGGAAAGTGGTTCAGCAGCAACTGCCGAAAGGCTTCCTTGGACTGTTCCACAATCTCGCCCTGGCGGTAGGCCGGGCCGTCCCAGATGCGCGAGGAATCGGGGGTGCCCACCTCGTCCATATAAATCAGCTGTTCCCGGCCTTGCGCGTCTTCTACATAGCCGAATTCGAATTTGGTATCGACGAAAATCTGATCCAACTTGGCCAGCTCGGCGCTGATCACATTAAAGCCCTGTTTGAGCAAGGTTTCGTAGTGATTGATGTCTTCCAAGCGGCTGAAGTTGAAAGCCGAATAGTGGGTCTCGATGTCGGCACGGCTAATGTTGACGTCGTCGGCTTCCGGTATTCCGGCAAGGCCTTTGAGCACCCCTTTGGTGGAGGGGGTGATCAACAGTTCGGGCAGCTTTTGATCCTTTTGCAGTCCGTCGGGCAGGGTAATGCCGCAGAATTCCCGCTCGCCTTTGGCATAGGCGCGCCACATGGAGCCGGTAATGTACTGGCGACAAATGGCTTCTATTTTAATCGGCCGGGCCTTTTGCACTATCCACACCAGCGGATGGGGGATATCCAGAATGTGACTGTCGGCCAGGCCCTGTTCCCGAAACAGCTTGAACCAGTGGTTGGAAATGGCGTTCAAAGCCGCGCCTTTGCCGGGCACCCCGTTCATACCGCCTTCGCCGCGCCAGATGCAGTCAAAGGCCGAGATTCGGTCGCTGATCACCATGATCGCCAGAGGCGCATTGACGGGCACCGGGTAGCCGCGCTCCCGGATCAGGCGCGCGCTGTCGTCGGCGGTGAGCCAGTAAACCGAGCGCACCTTGCCGCTGTGAACCGGCTTTTGGGTGCGAATGGGTAGGTCGTTGTTTACCGCCAGTACTGTGTCCGCAAGACTCATGCTTGAAATTCCGAATGGTGGCTGCCGCGCCTGGGTTGGCTGACCTGCGGAGGCCGGAGAGCTAAGGCGCGCTGAAAGGCCCGAATCATACCAGATCGGGTGTGCTTCGCCAGTGTCGGCATGGGGCAAAAAACAGTCTGCTCCGGCCGGGCATAGCGGCTCTCTTTGAAGTTTTTTGATGGTGGCTGATCTTTTCATATTTAATGCGCGTAGAAAAGCCGAAAGCTATCAATCTAGCGGCTTATTGTACACTTTAGAGCAAGCCTTATATCGGCGAAAAGTTAAAGTTCGCAGCCGCCGAGCCGATAGTTGCACTTGGGTTGCCCTCTAATTAAACAAGAAACAAGAATCTGGAAGAATTTTGCGATGTCGAGCTTCAGTTTTAGAGATTTGAGCGTTAGCCGGAAGTTGTCACTTGGTTTTGGTGTGGTGTTGGCCCTTACCGCACTGATTGGCTTTCTTGCCTATACGGGCGTTAGCGCCACCCTGGACCGGGTGGAAAAAGCCGACGCCGCCAACCGGATCATCAAACAGCTGCAAGATGCCCGCATGGCGGAAAAGAACTACATTGCTCGCAGCGATGATTCCGAGGTGGCTGATTTCAATGGTTTGATTGAAGAGGTTCTGGAGCAGGCCGCCGATCTTCGGGACAGTTTCACCGACGAGCAGAATATCCGCTTGATGACGGCGTTGGCCGAACAGACCACTCAGTACGATTCGGAGTTTGAGCGATATGTGCTGATAGAAGAGGAACGCGAGCGGGTCATTGAGGATATGCGCAGCAGAGCTCAGTCGGTACTCGATCTTCTCGATCAGGTGGGTGATAACTTGAGAGCGGAGCTGGAGCGCGAATTGGATAATCAAGGTTCCCGCGACCTGATTCGGCGCGATTTAGGTTTGGCAAACCAAGCCAATCAAGTTGCTCGCTGGATGTTACAAGCCCGTAGCGACGAGAAGAATTTTCTTGCTTTTGGTGGTGCCAACTTCGCCAACGAGGTACAGACATTAATTGATAAAATCAAAAGTCAGTTGCGTGAGATGGACGCGAGTATCGCAAGCGAAACCCGTAGCGACCTCATTCAACAGGCTATTGGCTCCATAGATGCCTATGACCAGTCGTTCACTCGCTTTGTAAAGTTGGCCGAGGAAGGTGAGCAGGCAAAGCTGAATATGATCGATGAGGCGCGTGAGGCGTTGAGTTCTGCCGAAGCGGCGCGCGAAGATCAAAAGAGCCAGATGCTGGCAATTTCCGAAAATACTCAGCGTAATACCCTTTGGCTGCCTATAGTCGCCATTATTGTGGGGGTGCTGTTTGCCTGGTTGATTGCCCGAATGATCGTTCCCTCGTTACAGCAAGCGGCTGAGGCCGCGCGAAATGTGTCCAACGGGGTATTGTCGATCAACATTCCCCGAGGCGGGCGCGATGAAGTCGGCGTGGTGCTGAATGCCTTGCGTGAAATGGTCGACGGCTTGCGCGAACTGGTCGGCAACCAGCAAAGCAGCTCGCTGGAAGTCGCTTCGGCGGCTGAAGAACTGTCAGCGGTAACGGTGCAGACCTCGGAAGGTGTGCGCACCCAAAAACAAGAGGTTGATCAAGTGGCCTCGGCCATGCACGAGATGACCGCGAGCATTCAGGAAGTGGCCAACAATGCCGAACAGGCTTCCAACGCAGCGCAGGAATCCGATCAAATCACTCGGGAGGGCACTCGGTTGGTGCTCAGCAGTCAGGAGTCCATTCAACTGCTCGCGGAGGACATACAAGCCTCGTCCAGCATGGTAGGGAACGTTCGTGATAAGAGTGCCAATGTCAGCACGGTGCTGGACGTTATCAAGAATATCGCCGAGCAAACCAATCTATTGGCTTTGAATGCCGCTATTGAGGCGGCGCGGGCCGGCGAACAGGGGCGCGGTTTCGCGGTAGTCGCTTCGGAAGTCCGATCGCTGGCTCAGCGCACTCAGGATTCCACCACCGAAATCGAAGCCTTGATCGATGATTTGCAATCCGGGGTAGGAGAAGCCGTTAAAAAAATGGATAAAAACCGCAAAAGCGCCGAAGCCGCGGTGGAGCAGAGTGGCGCGGTAGCGGAAGCCTTGCGGCGTATATCCACAGCCGTTGCCAGTATCGTGGATATGAATATGCAGATTGCTTCGGCCGCCACTCAGCAGAGCGCGGTGGCCGAAGAGGTCAATCAAAGCGTGCTGCGGATCAGCGAGGTCGCCGACCAGTCGGCCTCCGGCTCTTCAATTCACTAAATTGTTCAGCCCGAGGTATTTGTTCTGTGGAGCAGAGGCCTCGGGCTGAATTTTGTAGGTGCCCAAAGTAACTGTGTAAATCCGTCGATTACTTGCGGGCGGTTATGTTTTGAGTGCGGCCAAAATCTCTAGCGCTTCTAGGCGCTTTTGTTGATCGTAAACATCGATAGTGAACATCAGCTCATCCACGCGCAACTCATCGACCAATTCCTCCAGTCCGGCTTTGATCCGCTCGGGGCCGCCAACTACGGCCAAACCCAGAAAGTCCTTAACCATGGCTTCTTCCTCCGGGCTCCACAAAGGTGTCATGTCGTTCACTGGCGGCTTTAACCACAGAGGCTGGCCGCGCAGTAACGCCAGTATGCGCTGCTGGCTGGTGGTGGCGAGATGTTGAGCCTCTCGATTGGTGGCCGCCGGTACCACCGGCACCCCGAGCATGGCGTAGGGTTTGGCCAGATATTCGGAGGGCTGGAAGTTTTCCCGATAAACGTGGATGGCCTCGCGCACAAGGCGCGGAGCAAAGTGGCCGGCAAAGGCGTAAGGCAGGCCTTTCTGGGCTGCCAGTTGAGCGCTGAACAGGCTGGAGCCCAGCAGCCAGATGGGCACACGGGTGCCGGCGCCGGGAATGGCCTTGAGTTTCTGCCCCGGCTTGAGAGGCGCCAGCAGTTGCTGCAAGAGGCCGACTTCATTGGGGAAATCGTCGGCGGCGCGCATATCGCGGTTGAGGGCGCGCATGGTGATGGCGTCGGTGCCGGGCGCCCGGCCCAGGCCCAGATCAATACGATCGGGATAAAGGCTCGCCAAGGTGCCAAACTGCTCAGCGATTACCAGTGGCGGATGATTGGGCAGCATAACGCCGCCGGAGCCGACTCTCAATCGCTCGGTGCCGCCGGCAATATAGCCGATCAACACCGAAGTCGCGGCGCTGGCAATGCCCTCCATATTGTGATGTTCCGCCAGCCAAAAGCGCTCAAAGCCCAGCTGTTCGGCTTTTTGGGCGTAGCCGAGGCTGTCGCGCAGGGCTTCGGTTATGGTTCCGTTTTCACGCACCGAGGCCAGTTCGAGCAGCGAAAACTTAATGGCGTCAAGCATGACATGGCTCTTCAAACTGGAGTGTTAA
>CAZKCY010000082.1:7553-8433 GCA_964551155.1 uncultured Marinimicrobium sp.
CGGTAATGGTGCCGTCTTCGCGCACCGAGGCCAGTTCCAGCAGCGAGAATTTGGTGTCTTTAAGCATATAAGATCCGGTGAAAGGGGAACGAATAACGGGGGACGATCAACGGGGAACGAGCGACGATGAACACACAAACCTAAGAACCGACTCGAAATTCCAGGCTTTAAATGTTTCCACCAGGTCTTTGCGTTCTCCGTTCTCCGTCCTTCGTTCACCGTCCCCCGTCCCCCTACATTTGGGCCAGCAGCACCTGCAACGGATGCGGCAGCTGAGCGCCGTCGATGCGCTTAGCCTGACTGCGGCAGGAGTAGCCGGTGGCGGTGAGCTTGCCGGCTTTGTCCGGGTCATTAACCACTGCGGTCCATGACAGGCTGTAAATGTGCTTGGACATATCCACATTCACCGATTCGTGGCCGTAAGTGCCGGCCATGCCGCAGCAGCCGGTTTCTATAATCTCGAGCTTTTGGCCCAGGGCCTTGAACACCGTCTGCCAATCCTTAATCGAACCGGCGGCGTTGGTTTTTTCGGTGCAGTGCGCCAGCAATGAAAATTCTCCGGCTTTGAACTCACCGGCGCGGTCCTGAAGCTGCTTGCTCTGTTGTGCCAGCCATTCCTGCAGGAGCAGTACTTTGGGTGCTTTGTCGCCCAGCACTTTTTGGTATTCGCCCCGGTAAGCCAGGGTCATGGAAGGCTCCATGCCCACCATGGGTATTTTGTGCTGGGCCAGTTTGTTGAGCATCTCGGCGTTGGTCTGCGCGGTCTTGGCAAAGGTCTTCAAAAAGCCGTGCACGTGCAGAGGTTTGCCGTTGGCCTTGAAGGGCGCCAGCATGGGCGTGAAGCCGAGTTTTTTCAGTACGTCGAGTGAATCCAGCACCA
>CAZKCY010000083.1:0-8346 GCA_964551155.1 uncultured Marinimicrobium sp.
CAGCGCCCGCCCCGGTACACCGGCAGCGGAGCTTCACGACGACACCCCCATGGAGGTCAAAAAGGAGCGCCTGAAAATTCTTCAGGACCGCATCACCCAGCAGGCCATGGCGATCAGCCGGCGCATGGTGGGCAATACCGAGCGGGTTCTGGTGACCGGCTACTCCAAAAAAGACCCGGGTCAGCTGTCGGGCCGTACCGAAAACAATCGAGTGGTCAATTTCCGCTGCGACAACCCGGATTTGATCGGCAAGTTTGCCGTCATCGTCATCGAAGAGGCGCTTCCAAATTCGCTCCGCGGCACCTTGGTTGGCTCGGAACTGGATACCGACTGGGCCGCTTGATCTCAAACTTCCCCTTTTATAACGCCACATTCTCAAAGTGCGGTTGCTTAAGAAACAAACAGCCGCACAATTACCTTTTCCCATTACCGGGAATGGTTTAGGCTTAGATTAACGACCCCAATAGGAGAACCACTTTTAATTGACTAGTCACGCAGTCCCCAGTCCCGAAATCATCACCCAGCAGCTGACTCTGGAGCCCGATGACAGCCGCCGCCTCGCCAACCTCTGCGGCCAATTCGACCGCCATTTGCGCCAGATTGAAGAGCGCCTGAACGTCGAGATTCACAATCGCGGCAATCAGTTCTCGGTCACCGGTCGGCCCAAGAGCGCTGAAACCACCTCCGAACTTTTACACGATCTGTATCGGGAAACCGAGCGCGAAGAGCTCACCCCGGACGAAGTGCATCTGGCGCTACAGTCTTCCCGTCTGGAGGCCCTAACCGAAGCAGCCGACAATACCGAAATCCAGGGCGGCGAAAACGTCGCGGGCAAAGGTATAACGCTGATTCGCACCAAAAAGTGCACCATCAAGCCGCGCGGCTTTAACCAGCAGCGCTATGTGCGTGCGGTACAGACTCACGACATCAACTTCGGGACCGGCCCCGCCGGCACCGGCAAAACCTATCTGGCGGTGGCCTGCGCGGTGGAATCTCTGCTCAAAGACGAGGTGGAACGCATTCTGCTGGTTCGACCGGCAGTCGAGGCCGGGGAAAAGCTGGGTTTTTTGCCCGGCGATCTGGCCCAAAAAGTGGACCCCTATCTGCGGCCCCTCTACGACGCCCTGTTTGAGATGCTCGGCTTTGAAACCGTGGCCAAACTGATGGAGCGCAATGTCATCGAAGTGGCGCCTTTGGCCTACATGCGCGGCCGCACGCTGAGCAACGCCTTTGTGATTCTGGACGAGAGCCAGAACACCACCCGCGAGCAGATGAAGATGTTTCTCACCCGGATCGGCTTCGGTTCAACCGCGGTGATTACCGGTGACCCTAGCCAGATTGACTTGCCCAAAGGGGTAAAATCGGGCCTGCGCCACGCAGTGGACGTGCTCGCCAATGTCAGCGGCATCAGCTTCACCCATTTCGATTCCAAGGATGTGGTGCGCCACCCCTTGGTACAGCGAATCGTCGAAGCTTACGACGACTTCGATGAGGCCGGCCCCGGCGAATAGGTCATGGAAATCAGTGTCGAAATAGACTTGGCCAGCGGCCATGCTCCGCTGCCCGATGAAAGCGCCATTCAGAATTGGGTGGCGGCCGCCTTAGAGGCCGCCTGCGAGCCCGATTGCGAGGCCGCAGAAGTCAGTGTTCGCATTGTCGATGAAGCTGAAAGCCAGGATTTGAACGCCCGCTACCGGGGCAAGGACAAGCCCACCAATGTGCTGTCCTTTCCCGCCGATTTGCCGCCCGAGCTGAATCTGCCGCTGCTGGGCGATTTGGTGATTTGCGCCCCGGTGGTAGCCCGGGAAGCCGAAGAGCAAGGCAAAAGCCTCGAGGCCCACTGGGCGCACATGCTTGTGCATGGCTGTCTGCATTTGCTAGGTTATGACCATATTGAGGATGCCGAAGCCGAGGTAATGGAAGCGCTGGAAACCCGGATAATCACTCAGTTAAACTACCCCCCGCCCTACGCCGATATGAGCCTGGCGGAGGGTGACAACCCAAACTCCTAACCAAACAGGAACCGAGATCCCCAATGGCGGACGACCCTTCGAGTAGCAGCTCTACAGCGCGCAACTCCGACAAATACGAGCGCTCCGATCGAAGTGAGCAGCGCAGCGACAAATCCTGGCTGCAAAAATTCCTCCAGGCCTTCGCTGGCGAGCCTAAATCCCGCGAAGAGCTACTAGAGGTCATTAAAGAAGCGGCCAACAATAAGCTGCTGGACCAGGAAGCCCTGACCATTATCGAAGGCGCTCTGGATGTGTCTTCGCGCCAGGCGCGCGAATTGATGATCCCCCGCTCCCAGATCGTCGCAATAAGGGTCGACGAAACCCCTCGCGAATACCTGCCCAAAATCATTGAATCGGGCCATTCTCGCTTTCCGGTTATTGGCGAGAGCTTCGATGACATCAAAGGTATTCTGCTGGCCAAAGACCTGCTGCGAATGATGCTCGAGGGCAATACCGACTTTTCCCTGGAATCTATCTTGCGCCAGGCCAACATTGTCCCCGAGAGCAAGCGGGTCAACGTACTGTTGCGCGAATTCCGCGAAAAGCGCTACCACATGGCCCTGGTGATCGACGAGTACGGCGGCATCTCTGGGCTGCTCACCATTGAAGACATTCTGGAGGAAATCGTCGGCGAAATTGAAGACGAAACCGACGAGGAAGTCAGCGAAGAATTTATTAAAAAGGTTTCAGAGACCGACTACATCGTCAAAGCACTTACCCCTATCGAAGAGTTTAACGACCGCTTCAACGCCGGTTTAAGTGACGAGGATTTCGATACCATTGGCGGTCTGCTGATGCATGAATTCGGCCATTTGCCCAAGCGCAACGAAGTGGCCGAAATCGATGAGTTCCAATTCCGGGTTCTCTACGCCGATAACCGCCAGATTCACCTGGTGCGCCTCACTCTGATCGACGAATAGCTGGAAGCGACTCGATGAAGCTCAGCGTCGCAGCAGCCCCCACTGTGCCCCTCTGGGCGGCCTGCCTGTTGGCGCTGGCAGCCGGAGCCCTGGTGCCGATCGCCTTCGCTCCCTTCGATATCTGGCCCCTGGCCCTTCTGGGCATGATCAGCTTTGCCCTGCTGCTGTATCGCCAAAGCGGCGCCCGTGCCTGCCTGCTGGCCTTCTGCTTTGGCCTGGGGCTCTATGGCGTGGGGGTCTCCTGGATTTTTGTCAGCATACACACCTACGGCAACGCCTCGGCGCCCCTCGCCGCCCTGCTCACTGGCCTGTTCGTGGCCTTCGTCGCGTTAATATTCAGCCTGCCGTTTTACCTCTATGGGCGCTGGTTCAGCCACAGGCCTCTGGCCTTGGCCCTGGCGTTTCCGGCCCTATGGCTGCTGGGCGAATGGCTGCGTTCCTGGCTACTGACCGGCTTTCCCTGGCTTTACCTCGGCTATGGCCATCTGGAGAGCTGGCTCGCCGGTTGGGCGCCAGTGCTGGGGGTCATGGGGCTGAGCCTGATAGTGGCTTTGAGCGCCGGCTTGATCGCACAGTGGTTAATGCTCTGGCGCACCAGAGCTCGCCCTGGCGTGCCGCTATGGCTTACAAGCCTGATGATTGTCGCAGTCTGGCCCGCCGGCCTGGCGCTTAAACAGGTGACTTGGACGCAGTTGAATGAGGACCCCATTAGTGTCGCCATGGTCCAGCCCAACATAGCCCAGGAACTCAAGTGGAATCCCGACTACGTTCAGCCCACCCTCGATCTGCTGCTGAACATGAGCGAAAACTTGTGGCAAAACGACTGGTTGATCTGGCCCGAAGCTTCAATTCCCGAGCCCTACCACCACACTTTGCCGTTTTTAGACCAAATCAATCGCCTGGCGATGGAAACCGAGACCGGTTTGATTGCCGGTATTATTTATGACGACCCCCACAAACGCCGTTACTACAACAGCGTGGTGGGCTTTGGTGAGGCGTTGGGCATTTACCACAAACGCCGCTTGGTGCCCTTCGGCGAATACGTGCCGCTGGAGGACTGGCTGCGCGGCCTGATTCACTTCTTTGACATGCCCACCTCGATCATCGATAAAGGACCCTGGGAGCAGCAGGGTATTCAAGTAGGCGAAATCGGCATTGCTCCAACGGTCTGCTACGAAGTGGTGTATCCCGATCTGGTGGCAGAAAGCGCTCGCAGCGCCCAGGTGCTGCTCACCGTAAGTAACGATGCCTGGTTCGCCGACTCCATAGGCCCGCTCCAGCACATGCAAATGGCGCGTATGCGCGCGCTGGAAACCGGCCGCTATCTGATCCGCAGCACCAACAATGGCATTAGCGCTATAGTCGATCCAGAAGGCCGGATTCGCGCGCGCAGCGAACAGTTCGTAGCCCAGGTACTCGAAGCAAAGGTTTATCCCGCTCAGGGTTGGACGCCTTTTATGCGCTGGGGCAGCTCACCACTGGCGGTGGCAGCGGTCCTAATCCTGGCACTGCTGCTGTTGTTCCGCCGAGCCGGCAATCCTCGACCTGCAACTGAAAACGAATCGAGCTTAGACACTAGCGCGCCAATAGATCCAAATGCAGAACCGACCACTAATCACGAACTCGCCGAAACTCGGCCTGAACCGGAAAACTCCGGCGAGTCTAAGCTCTAGCTTCAGACACTTCGCGCTATAGAGTGGAGTGAAGCTGCAGGTGACATTTGTCATTCGCTATTGATGATCTCTGTCTCTGGCAAAAGCTCCGGAAAATGCGCAAAATTGCATAATTCAATGAGCCGACATTTACAGGTCTTTGCCATGAAACAAGTCTTTGGCATTAAATCAATGCTGCTGTTGCTGGTGATCTGCGGCGCGCTGGGCTTCGTTTATCAAGCTCACAGAGCCGATGTTGAGCAGCTGCGCAGTCAATTTCAACAGATAGAAGTCGCGGCAAGAAACCTCGAACTGCCCGTCCTGAATCAGTTAAGTGCCACCAGTGGCAGCGATCTACAGCGGGCCTACATCGAATATCGCCTGGGCTTGGTGGCGGAGCAAACTTCGCGCCCGGCCGATATGGAAAACGCGTTTACCCGTTCGCTGACACTCCTGGAGAAACTCTCGCGCTCCGATAGCCAAGCCGAAATCTACGCTCTTAGTGCAGCCATTCATTTAAAGCAGATCAGTCGGAACTCAGAGCCCGAGCTCCATCGCGCGGCGCTCGATCAGGCTTTGGCGCTGGGCCAGCAACTGGACCCGCAGAATCCAGGTCTTTTGCTAGTTGCAGCCAAAGCCATGCGACAAAGTGCCAATCACGAGGGCACCCGCACCGCCATGGCGGAATTGCTGGAACACGAGGCGGGTATTCAACTTGACCGATATTGCAGCAGTGCCTGTCCAGACACTGAGTCGACCTTTATCTGGCAAGGGCTTGCACAGGCACTGGAAAGCTCCCCTGGCGATACCAACCCCGCTCTTCTGGCGCGCTGTAACAGCCTTAACCCCATGATTCACGGTTCCTGAGCAGGGTCCCATGAGCGACGCCAACAATCCTTCCAAGTGGTTTCACGTCAAGCCCCATTTCTGGCTGATATTCAGCCTTTACTATTTCATGCCCCTGTTTTTCAGAGACTACTCCGGGCCTCAGCTGATCGCATTTTTTAGCGCCTACAGCCTCTTCGTCACATGCTATTTGTGGGCCTGCGAGGTGTTGCTGACCCCGCGCCGACACTGGCCCATTGGCGGCATCGTCATTATCGCAATCGCCGCCAGCTGGCTCACCTCGAGTGTCGATACCCTCTTTATGTACGCCAGTCTGTTCATGGGAATGTGCTATCCCTTGCGGCTGTTCATTCCCATGCTACTGACACTGCTTGGGATCATTGCCGGCCTTAGCGTTTACCATGGCTACCCCTTCCCGTTCTTGATTCTCACCGGCACCTTCGGCGCGGTCACCATGGGCCTGGTCGGCGTTGCCGAGCGCACCCGGCTGCATATGGTCCAGCGCGACCAGCGCAGCCGCGAAGAGGTGCAACAGCTGGCGATGATCGCCGAGCGCGAGCGTATCGCCCGAGATCTGCATGACATTCTTGGGCACAGCTTGTCCAGCATCGCGCTCAAAGCGGAGCTCGCGGAAAAACTGATCAACCAGAACAAAACCGCCGAAGGCCAAAGTCACTTGGCTGAGCTTAAGCAAATCGCCCGCGAAAGTTTGCACCTGGTGCGCGAAACCGTTTCCGGTTACAAGCATCGGGGCCTGACCGGAGAAGTCATGGAGCTGTGCGAAAGGCTGCGCCAGAATAACTTTGCGGTAACTCTGGAAGGCGAAGTTCCGGCACTGAACAGCAAGGCCGAAACCACGCTGATCCTGGCACTCACCGAGCTCATTACCAACGTCATGCGGCACAGCCGCGGCAACGAGTGTCGGCTGGAGTTTAATCGCGAGCAGGAGCTGTTCAACATCAGCGTGACCGATAATGGCCCGAACGCCAAAATTCACCTGGGCAACGGGTTAAAAGGCATTCAGGAGCGCCTGGCAGCCTTTAACGGCAATTTGGAAATCAATACCGGCTTCCAAAGCCGCTTTACGATAGCTCTGCCTGCCACACAAATGAGAGCCTCATGAGGATACTTCTAGCCGAAGACCAGTCCATGGTGCGCGGCGCCCTGGCGGCCCTGCTCGGGATGGAGCCGGGCTTTGAAATCACCCAGGCCGCCGATGGTGATCAGGCGCTGCAGCTCTTGCGCGAGCAGAGCTTCGATATTTTCCTCACCGACATCGAAATGCCCGGCCGTACCGGTCTGGACTTGGCCCAGTGGCTTCAGGGTCAGCCGGTAGAAACCAAAATTATCGTTATCACTACGTTCGGCCGAGCCGGATACATTCGCCGGGCCATAGACCTGGGCGTTTCAGGTTTTCTTCTGAAAGAAGCACCGTCGGAAGAACTCATTCAGGCCATTTACAAAATTTCAGCCGGCAAGAGGGTCATCGATGGCGAGCTGGCCCTTATGGCCTTGGGCGAAACCGACCCCCTGAATGATAAGGAACGGCGCGCCTTGCGCCTCGCTGGCGATGGCAAATCCACATCCGATATTGCCACCAGCCTTTGTCTTACCGAAGGCACTGTACGCAACTACCTATCCGAGGCCATGGCCAAACTCAATGCCGTGAATCGCGTCGATGCGGCGCGCATTGCCCGGCAGAAAGGTTGGCTTTAAATCAGAGCAGTGGAAGCCATTCAAAAAAGAGCGTTCAGCGACGCATCGATAGCTATGCGATTAACCTGAATTCCTTTAACTTCAGATCAAATAGCGGCTTTTAATTAATCCGCCAATTTAACCTGGTCTCTGCCGTCCGATTTTGCTCGATACAAGGCCTCGTCAGCGCGGCGGAACAGACCGGATATATCGTTATCGCGCATTTCGGCAACGCCTATGCTGCAGGTCACTTGGCGAGAATCGAGCAAGTGCGCCTCTCGTACCGCGCGGCATAGATCCTCCGCGAGGATCGCGGCCGCTCTTTGGGTCGAACCGCGGCAGACTATTAGAAACTCCTCTCCGCCCCAGCGCGCCAGTACATCCGTGTCACGGCAACGCTCACCCAGAACCTCAACCAGTCCACGCAGCACCTGGTCACCCGTTTCATGGCCATAGGTATCATTAATGGACTTAAAATGGTCTATATCGAGCATTAGTACTGAAAAAGGCACTGTATGAGATTCGTGCTCATTTACTGCGGATTTAAGTACTTCATGGATCCCGGCTCGGTTTAAAACACCGGTCAAATCATCATGCTTGGCCAAGGCTTCGTAACGTTTACTGCGCAGATCCAACACCCGGTTTAAAACTTCCAAACGCTCGGCTTTTTTATTACGCTCTAGTACCTCGCGGCGCAACTGAAAACCGCGCCATAGCAGGTAAATCAGGATAAGCCCCATCCAACCCCAAAGCAGACCACGGTAAAGGGTTTCGGCGTCTATCCATTTTCCTTGCAGTTCAGCACGATAAACTTTAAGGATCACAGTTCGCGCCTCGGCACTGTCACCTGTAGACAATACAATATGTCGGGCATTGGTCATTTTAGGACCGGCTCTCCCGTGGCGTAACTCACTGTAATACACCCACCAGGAGGGCACATAAAATTCGCTTAGCGACAGCTTATAGGTTGTTCGCCCATCAGCTGGTACCACTATCGTTTGATTTAGCTTGTAGTCAAACCGGCTACCTTCCTTCGCCTCATCAGTGTAAAAATGATTAATGTATGCCCGAAGTGTATCGCGCTTACTGGATTCATATTCCGCGTCCAGAGACAAAGTGGTATAGGGCGTTAAATCAATACCTGAAACACCCTCAGGTACCACCGGAATGAACATATTGCAATATGGAGAAGGGATGACGTCAGACACCTCGCAACGCATA
>CAZKCY010000084.1:0-8319 GCA_964551155.1 uncultured Marinimicrobium sp.
CCCGCTCCAGGCCGGTGTCGTAGCGGGCGCTCTGGGGGCAGTATTTGCAGTCTTCCGGGCAGGCGCCGGTTTTGATGGAACAAAGCGTGCTCACCTGCACCTGATTGGGCTTAAAGTGCTGCCGGTGAACACTCTGAGCCTGAAACATTAAATCGCTAAAGGGCAAATTAAAGAGCGCCAGAATTTGATCTCGAGTCCAGTCGTGGCGAATCGGCGGTTGGGCAGCAGCGTTCATGATCAGAGTCCAAAATAGAAGTTCGCGGCCCTAAGCCGCCTGGAGAATGGCCTCTATACTACCGGCCTGCCAAACGCTGTCAACCAAATTGGCTTATACCGGTTAACAACTCTTCCGGTTGATATTGAACCGCCCTGTGCGATCATTTCGCTTTGACAAGGCTATTCGAAGCAAAGAAACTAAGCTTAACAGGCTGTTAGTGACCAGGGACTCGGCAATACCGAACAGGAGGTTCTGAATGTCTTCACTTGCCAAAGTTAGGCCCTCCCAAAGTCTTTTGACGCGGCTTCGAAGGGGAGTGGCTTTGCTTCAAGGGGCGTTATTGCCCAGCCCCTGCCTGCTGTGCGGCACATCCGAGCACCAGCATCAAAACCGCCAGCTGCTCTGCAGCGACTGCGAGCTGGCCTTGCCTTATCTCACTCGCGCCGAAGCTCTGTGCCAGTGCTGCGCCCTGCCTCTGGCCGGAGACAGCCGTTACTGCGGCCAGTGCTTGAACTACCCTCCGGCTTTCAGCCGCAGTCTGATTCCCTTTGCTTACAGCTATCCGCTGGACAGCTTAATTCACCGTTTCAAATATCGCGGCCATTTGACTGAGGGGCGGGCCCTGACAAACTTGCTGTCGGAACATTTGCAGGCTTGTTATCGGGAGGAGATGGAGTTGAGCTTGCCCGATTTGATTATTCCGGTGCCCCTGCATTGGACCCGGCGCCTGAGGCGCGGCTTTAATCAAACCGAGATCATCGGCTGGCAGCTTGCGCGCGAACTTGGGATTCCCCTGGCGAGCCGCCTATGCCGGCGAGCCCGAAGAACGCCGGCGCAGAAAAGCCTGAGCAGGCAGCAGCGGAAAAAAAATCTTAGCCGGGCATTTGAGTTGCGCAAAGGAGCCGAAGAACGGCTCAAGGGTCGCCGCCTAGCCTTGTTGGACGATGTGGTGACCACGACCAGCACCGCGCGGGCGCTCAGCAGCTTGTTGATCAAAGCCGGCGCCGAAGAGGTCCAATTGTGGGCCCTGGCGCGCACGCCCGATCATCAAGGATGATTCACTCCGGCCGACAACTCGTATCGGCGAGCATATGGCGCGCGCCGCTTTCCTCATGCACCAAAATGCAGGCCTCACCTTGAATCAGCAACTGAAACTCCTCTGGCCTATCCAGGTTGGGGCTTTCGCCTTCGAGCGACTCGCGACTGGTAGGCCGTCGCCGTTCGAGCACCAACGTACTGGAATCGGTCAGGGCGTCGGCCGCTAAACTAATCTCGGCATCGTCGAGGGACTCGGCCACCGCGCGCTGCAAAGCCGCTCGGCTTTCGGCGTCGGGATCGACAATAACCGCGGGCTCGGCTTCGATATCGGGCAGAGCGCAGGCTGAAAGGGTAAAAGTCAAAAAAAGCGCGGGCAGTCGCTTGCTGCCAATCATAGTTAACCTCGCAATTCCTATGGTCCTAAGGGGCGGCATGGGTCTTGCTCACCCAGAGTGTTTTCAACACCAACTCCTTTCAAAAGCCTAGCCTAAATTTCAGCTGTGCACCTCTATACCCGCTCCTGCCATGCCACTTGGGCTGACCAATGGCCGAGCGCTCGTGCGAGCCAACTGCAATTACCCAACGATAACCGCTACAATGCCCGCTTTTCCCACTGGACTGTGCGAGTTGTTATGACCGAATCACTGGCACACCCCTACGAAGCCCTGACACCGGATTTGGTTCTGGATGCGGTGGAAAGCGGCGGCGCTCTGAGCGATGCCCGCATTCTGGCTTTGAACAGCTATGAAAACCGGGTTTATCAAATTGGCATGGAAAATGGCCCGCCGCTGATTGCCAAATTTTACCGGCCGGAGCGCTGGAGCGATGCCCAAATCCAGGAAGAGCACGACTTCACTCAGGCGCTACTGGATTTGGAAGTCTCGGTAGTACCGCCGCTGGCGGACGCCGAGGGCAAGACCCTGCGCGAGTTCGCGGGCTTTCGCTTCGCCCTCTACCCGCGCCAGGGTGGCCATGCGCCGAACCTGGACGACTTCGACCAATTGCTCACCCTGGGGCGGGTTCTGGGGCGGATTCTCGCCCTGGGCAGGTTTCGCCCATTTAGCGAGCGTCCCACTTTGAGCATTCAAAGTTACGCTCGGGACAGCTACGAATTCCTGCTCGGCAACGACTTTATTCCCGCTAGCCTGCGCGAATCCTATCGCAGCCTGGGCGCCGATCTAATCACCCGCCTGGAAACGGCTTTCGAGCAGACCGAGTACCAGCCCATACGCCTGCACGGCGACTGCCACCCAGGCAATATTCTCTGGCGCGGCGATGCCCCGCACTTTGTCGACTTCGACGATGCCCGCAATGGTCCGGCGGTTCAGGATTTGTGGATGCTGTTGTCCGGCGAGCGGGAACATCAAACGGCGCAGATAGCGGAAGTGCTCGAGGGCTATCAGGAGTTTTGCGATTTTAATTTCGCCGAGCTGAATTTGATCGAGGCTTTGCGCAGTTTGCGCATCATGCACTACAGCGCCTGGCTGGCACGCCGCTGGGAAGACCCAGCCTTTCCAAGAAGCTTTCCCTGGTTCAATACCGAACGCTATTGGGGCGAACATATTCTCGAACTGCGCGAACAGCTGGCGGCTCTGGATGAGCCGCCGCTGGCGATTTTTTGATAGGACGGGGGAACGAAGAACGGGAGACGGGGAACGAAGGCAGCCCGTAGGGCGGGCACTGCCCGCCCTACCGCCGTTCGGTGTTTTCGAGGTAGCGGAAGAAGTCCGAGTCGGCGCGTATCATCAAGGTGGCGTTATCGCCCAGGGTTTTGTAGGTTTCCAAGGTGCGCAGGAAGGAGTAAAACTCCGGATCGGCACCGAAGGCTTCGCCGTAAATCTTGATGGCTTCGGCATCGGCGTCGCCGCGAATCTCTTCCGCTTTGCGCGCGGCGGTGGAATTAATCTTACGCAGTTCGCGCTCCATCTCACCGGTAATTTCCAGGCTGCGGCCCTCGCCTTCGGCGCGAAAGCGTGCGGCTATGGCCTGGCGCTCGGAAATCATCCGGTTTTCGACTTGAGTACGCACCGAATCAATATAGTTGATGCGCTTGATACGCACATCGCGCAACTCGATTCCCAGCTCCGGCATTAACCTCGAAGCGCTTTTGAGAATTTCCGCTTCGAGTTTTTCCCGGCCCAGTTTGGGGCGCTCGGTCAAGACCACATCGTCGCGCGCCTTTTCCACTTCATCCAGCTCTTCGACATCCACATCCCAGTCGCCGGAGCGCACAATTTCTTCCAGCTCGGTGCCCGAGACAATATCGCGCACCACCGAGTCGATGATGTCATCCAGACGCGTGCGACCGCCGGCTTCGTCGCGCACACTGCGCAGAAATTTGAGTGGGTCGACAATGCGCCAGCGAGCGGTAGTGTCCACCTGAATAAACTCGCGTCCAAGAGTCGGTATCTGGGTGACGTCGCCATCCCAGATCAGCAGGCGCTTGTCGTAACGGCGCACTTCCTGCACAAAGGGCAACTTCCAATGTAAACCCGGGGTACTGATCACATCGCCCTGGGGCTCACCAAACTGCACGATAATCGCCTGTTCGGATTCATCCAACACGAAGGCGGAGGAAAACACCGTTAAGGCTATAACAATCGCGATCACACTCGCTATTAGGGTCTTCATTTGTTCACCTCCTGGCGGGCGTCGCGAATATTCATCAGCGGCAAGGGGCCGACCTGATCTTCCTGCACCATAAGCACCTGGCCAACGTTGGGCAGAATCTCCGCCATGGTTTCCAGGTAAAGTCGAGCGCGAGTCACTTCGGGCACAGCGGCGTATTCTTTGAGCATGGCGCTGAAGCGCGCGGTCTCACCGTAAGCGCGGTTGACCCGGGCGGTGGCGTAACCTTCGGCTTCGGAGATCAATCGTTGGGCCTCGCCCTCGGCGCGCGGAATCTGCTGGTTGGCCCGTTTGGTGGCTTCGTTGATCATGCGCTCGCGCTCCTGGCGGGCCTCGTTGACTTCGTTGAAGGCCGGGCGCACGGCTTTGGGCGGCACCACATCCTGTAGCTCAACGGTAATAATGTGCAGGCCCGAGTCGTACAAATCCATAATACTTTGAATTTCTTCGCGCGCGACCTGGGCGATTTCCACCCGGCCCACGGTCAGAACTTCCGAGCCCAAACGGTTGCCCACCACGCGCCGCATCACCGATTCGGAAATATCGCGCAAAGTGGTGTCGGGTTCGCGCTGTTGGTACAGAAACTTAATCGGGTCCTGAATGCGGTACTGCACTACCCACTCGACATCGATTACGTTCAGATCACCGGTGAGCATCAATGACTCGCCGGAAAAATCCTGCTCGGAATAACGGGTAGCTTCATTGCCGCGCTGACTCACGGAGCGAAAACCGAATTCTTGTTTCAGCACCCGCGCCGAAGCGACTCTTTCGACTTTGTCTATGCCAAAGGGCAGCTTGAAATGCAGGCCGGGGTCGGTGATTTCCACTACCGCGCCGAAACGCTTCACCACCGCCTGCTGTTCCGGCTGAACGGTGTAAAAGCTGCTGAAAATAGCCCAAGCGCCTATGATAAGAATGGGTATCAACGCAAAAGAAAGTCCCGAGGGAAATTTCTTGAACAGAGCCTTTAAATCATCCTCCAGGCTCCCGGAGTTCGAACTCCCCTGCCAGGGATTCTTGTTGTTCATGGTTACTCTCCTTGAGTAGATATAAAAACGCCTTGAGCGGATCGAAGCGTCAAGACCGAAGCTTCAGAGCGGACAAGGGCGAATTTGGCCAAGACTAAAAGGCACGGCCAGAGTACAAACCGGTGGGAAAACGGGACTTATAGACCCGGCAAGATAACAGATTGGGGGCTGAACGACTACGACACCGGGACCACCGGCGCCAAAGGCGCGCCGTCGGTGAGTATTTCATCGGCGCCTGCGACCATCGAACGATGAGTGTCGGCGCGGCTCTGAGGCAGAAAGGAGAGCACTTTTGCACCTTGCCGCTGAAAGCGCTCCACCACTCGAGGCCCCATGAGAGGCAGACGCCCGAGCCGCGGCGGCAAAGCGTAGCTGACCCCAGGCTCAATCGGAGCGGCACCCGGCAACCCCAGCAGACAAGCCAGACCCGCGCGTCGGCACTGATCAACTCTGGCCATACAGCGGGCTTCGGGGCGTTGATGACTCAGATATTGCTGCTGGCTGGCATCCCAGAACAAAAACCGAACCCGGGTGCGAAAAAATTCGCTGTATTCCGGACGGCGCCACCAAGAGAGCAAGGCATTCACAGTTTCCAGGCCCGACTCCGGCTTGATGTCCAGAATCCAGTGATAGCTGGAAAACTCTTTGAGCCACTGGTCAAAAAACTGCAGCGCTTCACCCTGTTTCAACCGAACCTTTTCAAGCTCGCTGCGCTCTGCCCGGGCAAGATCCAAATCGCTATTGGCGACCCGGGCCAAATTCGAATCGTGGGCCAGCACTATGTGGCCGTCCGCGCTCAGGCGCAGGTCGGTCTCCAGGTGGGTAAAGCCCTGTTCGAGCGCCGCGTTAAACGCCTCAGCGGTATTTTCGGTAGCGTTTTGGCAATAGCCTCTATGACTTATCCAGACTGGGCTGGGCATGCTGCTGGCCTATAAAAATTTGGTGGAAAAATGAAAAGGTCATTTTCCGGTAGTATAGTCTTTCCACCGACAGAGAGAAGTCCGCAAAAAAGCGTAAGGAGCCTTGCCTCGAGCTACGTATGTTCTATTGGTTGATTGCAATTTTTCATTTGGTGATTATGCCGCTGGCGGCCGTGCATGTATTGGTCAGCAAGCGGGACCACCGCGCAGCCCTGGGCTGGATCGGCGTGGTGGTGCTGTTTCCGGTCGCCGGACCGGTGATTTATTTTTTGCTGGGCATCAATCGGGTGCGCACTAAGGCCAAAGTCTTCGCTGGCCACCATTTGCCGATGATGTATTTTGGCTACGAGCGCGCCACCCGCGAGGGCGGCGAATATCGGGACCCCGCCGTTGAACAGACCAACTGCATCTACCTGGCCAGCGTTGGCGGGCGAGCCACGCGCCAGCCGCTTATTACCGGCAACAGCGTTGAGCCGCTAATCAATGGCGAGCAGATGTTCCCGCGCTTGATCGAAGCGATCAATGGCGCCGAACACTATGTCCTGGTCTCCAGCTACCTGTTTTCTCCCGACGGCATAGGCGAAGAAGTCATCGACGCTTTGCGTCGGGCAGCGCAAAGAGGCGTAAAAGTCAGGGTTATGATCGATGGCATAGGCGCTTGGTATTCGCTGCGCGGTGCTGTCGCGCCGCTGCGCCAGGCGGGGGTCGAGGTGCGCTTGTTTCGACCACCGGCACTGTTGCCACCCACCCTCGATATCAACTTGCGCAATCACCGAAAAATTGCCGTAGTGGATGCCGAGTTTGGTTTTTTCGGTGGCATAAACCTCGACAGCCGACACATGGTTGAGGCTCCGAACAACCGCAACATTACCGAAGACCTGCATTTTGTCGCTCAAGGCCCGGTAGTGCGGGCTCTGCACGGGGTTTTCGCAGACGATTGGTATTTGATTTCCGAAGAGTCGCTCGAGGTGCGCCCTGAAGAACCACCTGCAAAGGGAAACACGGCCTGCCGGGTTATCGAGGACGGCCCCGACGATAATCTCGACAACCTCTCCACCACGCTCACTGCGCTGTTTTCCGCAGCGCGCCGAGAGATCACCATCATGATGCCGTATTTTCTGCCGGACCGGGAAATGCTCTCGGCCTTGCAGTCTGCCAAGCTGTGCGGAGTGGATGTGCGCATTGTCATTCCCGAGCACAGTAACCTGCCGTTTGTGGATTGGGCAACGCGCAATATGCTTTGGGAGCTGTTGCTTTGGGATGTGGAGATCTACTTCAAGCCGGCGCCTTTTGCGCACACCAAGCTGGTGCTGATCGACGGTCATTACATTATGGCGGGTTCGGCCAACCTGGACGCCCGAAGCCTGCGTCTAAATTACGAATTGGGCGTCGAGATCTTCGATTCCGAACTCGCCCAAAAACTCGCCGACCACGTCCAGAGGGCCATATCCGCCAGCCGCCAGATCAGCCTGGAAGAAATGGACGGCCGGCCCTTCTGGCAGCGCATCAGGGACGCTTTTTGCTGGCTATTTTCCAGCTACCTGTAAAACCCTGGCCGAGCAAAAATCCAGCGCCTATGACGTTGGCGTAACGCGCCGGGACTGGAAATTACCTCGCTCAGCCCCAATAATAGCCTCCAATACCTCATAAACCAGAGCTCTGACCCCATGACCGCCAAAGTCGCACCCATTGCCAACGATCCCGCCTGGGATGATATTCGCCTGACCGCTCGCCAGCAGGCCGAAGGCGAGCCGGTGTTGGCCAGCTTTCTGTACACCACCATTCTCAATCACGACACTTTGGAGGCGGCACTGAGTTATCACCTGGCCAACAAGCTCGATAGCCCGGCCATGCCCGCCATGCTGGTGCGCGAGGTGATTGAACAGGCTTTGGCGGATGATCCGGGCATAGGTCGGGCGGTGCGGGCGGATTTGCTGGCGGTCAACGAACGCGACTCGGCCTGCTGCTCGGCAACCACCCCGTTTTTGTTTTTTAAGGGGTTTCACGCCCTGCAGTCTTACCGAGTCGCCCACTGGCTCTGGCAAAGAGGTCGCCAATCATTGGCGCTGTTTTTACAGAACCGGATTTCAGTGGTGTTCGCGGTAGACATTCATCCGGCGGCCAAAATTGGCGAGGGCATAATGTTCGACCACGCCACCGGTATTGTCATCGGTCAGACGGCGGTGGTGGAAGACGATGTCTCGATCATGCAGTCGGTCACCCTGGGCGGTACCGGCAAAGAAACCGGCGATCGCCACCCGAAAGTGCGCAAAGGCGTATTGATCGGCGCCGGCGCCAAGATTCTGGGCAATATCGAGATAGGCCCCTGCGCTACGGTCAGCGCCGGCAGCGTGGTGCTCAAATCGGTACCGGCGCGCAAGATAGTCGCCGGCGTACCGGCGCAAATCGTGGGTGAAAGCCGCTGCCCCCAGCCTTCTCAAGCTATGGACCATCGACTGAGCGATTGACTATGAAGTTATTTTTTGGA
>CAZKCY010000085.1:0-8185 GCA_964551155.1 uncultured Marinimicrobium sp.
GATTTATGAAAATTATCAGCTTAGTGGGCGTTACTGCCCTGGCTGCCACTCTGGCGGCCTGTGGCGGCGGCGATATCGAGATCGATGCCCGCAACCAGTCCAACATCGATAACTCCGTTGGTGATGGCAGTAACAACGTTGGTGGCGGCAGTGGCGAGACCCCAACAGAAAATCCTTGCGCTTCTTACGTGGAAAGCGGCACCAACTACGAAGGCCTGTATCAGGCGCCTAACTGCGTTTACGGTACCGATTTTGTAAGTTTGAGCAATCCTTACACCGGAGCCGAAATCCTTCAGTTTAACGATCTGCCTGCCGACGGCGTACACATCTTCAACGGCAGCCTGGTAGTTGGTCAAAACTACGACAACGACGCCGATCTGGTCGCCGCTGGCATCGCCCAGGGCGGCGACGGTTCTGCTATTCGCTTGATGCCCGGGGTAACTTTTGCGTTCAAATCCAATGACGAGTACATGGTGATCAACCGCGGCTCTCAGATTTTCGCTGAAGGCTCCGAGCAGGCGCCGATTACTATTACCTCTGACAGCGACGCGGTTACTGGCACTGTAGGCTATGACGACGTGCAGCAGTGGGGCGGCATGATCATCAACGGTTTCGGCGCTACCAACAAGTGCTCCTACACTGGCAGCATTGCCGGCGGCGACCTGGCCACCAGCGACTGTCATGTAGACGCCGAAGGTAAAGCCGGTGCCGGTCAGACCCAGTACGGCGGCGCCAATAATGCCGACAACTCCGGTACTCTGCAGTACTTCATCGTCAAGCACACCGGTGCTCAGGTTGCCCCGGGCAATGACCTGAACGGCATTTCCTTCAACGCTGTCGGTTCCGGCACTACCGTGGAAAACCTGCAGGTGTACTCCACTTACGACGATGGTATCGAGTTCTTCGGCGGCGCCGTTAACGTTACCAACTTCGTCGCCCTTTATGTTCGCGACGACAGCATCGACATCGACGAAGGCTATCAGGGCACCATCGATTACGCTCTGGTGATTCAGGCCGAAAACGACGGCGACCACTGCATCGAATCAGACGGTATCGGCAGCTACAGCGGTCTGTCAGAAGCCGCCCGCCAGCAAGTCGTCGACGCCGGTCTGAACAGCCGCGCCACCATCAAGAACCTGACCTGCATAGTGTCTCCGAACGAGCTGGGCACCCACGCCGCTGGTCACGGCTGGCGCATTCGGGAAGCCCACTTCCCGACTATCCAGAACACCATTCTGACCACCGCCTACATGGCCGACAGCGCCGAGAACAACTACTGCGTGCGCATCGAGTCCGACGAAGGCCTGCAGGCCGCTCAGGACGGCGCACTGGTAATCTCCGAATCGGTCATCGCTTGTCACGACTTGACCAACGGCGGTTCGCTGCCCAACGGCACCAGTGTTCAAGCCTTCCTGGAAGCCAGCAACGACCTGATGCAAACCGCGCAAGCCGGCGAAGATCCCACCCCTGAGAGCAATGCCAATCTGCAGATTCTGGATGGCTACTACTCTCTGGACCTGGGCTCCACTCTGGTCAACGGCGGGCCCACTACCGTCACTCCGACCGATGGTCGCACCTTCATAGGCGCGGTCATGGCGGACGACGACTGGACTGCCAACTGGACCTACGGTATTCACCAAACCAACCGTGCTCAGCCGCTCTGGTTCGAAGCCGAGTAACAGCCTGGCGACAGTTGAGCAATACCGATTGCCGTAATCAAAGGGCGCCTTACGGCGCCCTTTCTGTTGAAGGAGTAGGCGAGCGAAGAGAGCCGGCTTGCCAAACGCCGCTAACTCTCAGTCGGCGTCTCTAGATGCACCGACTAGACCCTTCGGCTTAATCCTTCTATCCACTGATTGACAACAAAGGTCGGTTCAGATGAACAGTAAATTTTTTGCAACCAAAACGGCGCGCGCCGGCTTTACTCTGAGCCTGCTCAGTGCCGCTATCGGTGTCGCCGCTCAAGCGCCCGAGGCACCGGCGCAGGAGCGGGAGATTATCGCGCCTCCGGTGATGGAAGAGCTTTTGGTTACCGGAGGCCGCTTGGTCGGAGGCGCCGAAGCCGTCGCCATGGAGCGTCAGGAAGAAGCGGTCGCGATGGATTTTCTCAGCGCCGATACCATAGGCCGCATCGGTGACTCCACGGTGGCGATCGCTTTGACTCGGGTTCCAGGGGTGACTCTGGTCGAGGGTAAGTTCGTGTTTGTGCGGGGCTTGGGGGAGCGTTACTCCAGCACCAGCGTTAACGGGGCCATGGTGCCTTCGCCGGATCTGTCGCGAAATGTGCTACCGCTGGACTTGTTTCCTACGTCCATCGTCGACTCGCTGGTAGTCCAGAAAGTGCCCTCGGCAGACCAGCCCGCGTCTTTTGGTGGCGGCAGCGTGAATATCCGCACCAAGGGCATCCCCGACGATCTGGTGTTCAATATCGAGCTGGGCACTGGCATCAATACTGAGACCGACGATGTGTTTACCTATAACGGCGGCTCGGATGACAACTGGGGTGAGGATGATGGCACCCGCGCGCTTTCGTCCCAAATAGAAGGTGCCTTGGACTCCTACATGGGTAATTTTACCCCCAGCAACATCCAGGATCTGGGAGGCCTGGATTCGCTCGCCCAGGCTCAGGAGATTAACCGCCAATTGGCCACTGAGTTGTATCGAGACGTCAGCGTATACCGGGAGTCGGCCGATCCGGACCTGGACGCGGAGATGAACCTGGGCAATATTTTTTATTTGCCCAATGGCATGGATGTGGGTTTTCTTGCCGGCGTGTCTTACGAGAACAGCTGGCAGCGTCGAGAAATCACCCAGCGCAAGTTCATTGCGCCTGAAGAGCAAGTAGTATTCGAAGACGAAAGCATCCACTCAGTGGATTTATCCGGCAACTTTAGCTTCGGCATCAACTTCAACAGCGAAAACAAGATCGAAACCACCAGCTTGTTTTTGCGCAATACCGATGACGAAGTCTCGATCCGCAACTACCACAACGCCAACCGCCTGCTGTCGTCCGGACGCGGCTTCCGCAATACCGAGTTGCGTTACGAACAGCGCGAGCTGGAGATGCATCAAATTCACGGCGAGCACGAATTGGGTGGTGAAACCATAGATTCGCTGGGCCTGGAAGGGCTGTCGTTCCTCGAGGGTCTATCCGTCGACTGGTATTTCTCGGACAGCGAAGCTTCCACCGACTTGCCCAACGAATTGGATCTGCTGAGTAACACGGTCACCGATCCTGAAACCGGCGAAGTGCTCAGTAGCCGTTTCAGCGGCGGCAACTCCTCCGCGGCCACCTATAGATTTTCGGATTTGCGCGACTTTGTGGAGAGCAGCGGTGTGGTGGTCACTCTGCCGGTCGCTGCCGGCGACTTTGACATGGAATTCTCGGGCGGTAGTGACTATTGGCAGAAATCGCGCACTTACCAACAGAAAGAATTTTACCTGGGCTCCACGGTTCTGGCCGGTACCTCGGACCTGCTGCAAGGACCACTCGGTGAGGTGCTCAGTGACGAGAATATTCTCGACCCCGATAATGGTTTCTTGATCCGGGTCAGCCAGGACAACGCCAACAGTTACTTGGCGGCCAACAAGGTTAACGCGGCTTTCGGTAAGTTCGACGTGACCTACGACGAGACCTATCGGTTGGTGCTGGGCGCCCGCTGGGAGGATTACCAGCAAGTCAATCTGCCTTGGGACCCGGTAAGCTACGACGGCAGCCAGATTCCCGGCGCCGACAGCAACGACCCCGAGGAGGTAGCTGAATTCTTTCGCAATGCGACTTACGCTCAGGACGATGTTTTCGGTTCTGCGGCCTTTACCTGGATGGTCAACGACTTCTGGGCTGAAGACTTCCAGTTGCGGCTGAGCTTTGCCGAAACCACGGTCCGGCCCGACTTGCGGGAAATTTCCGACTCCAGCTATCGCGACCCTATCACCGATATAGCCGTGGATGGCAACCCCGATGTTGTTCCTTCAGCGCTCGATAATTTCGATATGCGTGCCGAATGGTTCTTCTCCACGGGCGATTTGTTCACCTTGTCGATGTTTTACAAGGATATTGAGAACCCGATCGAATTGTTTGAGGGCGCGGCGACCGACGACAATATCACCGCCGAGATTCACAACGCTACCAGTGCCGAGCTTTACGGAGTGGAAGTGGAATTCCTGAAAGATCTGGGTGAGTACGCCCGAATTCTGGATCCCTTCTTTGTCCAGGGCAACTTGCTGTTCATGGAGCACGAACTGGTTGCTGGCGAGAGTGCGGATGCTCCGACCAATCCGGTTCGGCCCATGCAAGGTGCCTCGGACGAGGTGATTAACCTGATTTTCGGGTTTGACTCGCCGGATGCCAAACACGCCGCGACTTTGTCCTACAACATGTTTAGCGAGCGGCTGTTTTTTGCGGGCCGCAACGGTGCACCAGACAGCTATGAGCAGCCCTTCCACTCGCTGGATCTGACCTACTCCTTTTATCCCTCAGATAGCCTGGCAATAAAATTTAAAGCCCGGAATTTGCTGGATGAGGATTTCACCCTGGAGCGCACCAATCAGCTCTCCGACGGTAGTGCTCAGGATATCGAGATCTACAATCAGCAGCGCGGTCAGGATTTGAGCCTTAGTATTCGCTACCAGTTCTGAGTTTCAAAAAAGCCCTCGCTTGATAACCGCTCTCCGGAGCGGTTTTTTTTGCTTATCTGTGTCTTTGTCACAATAAATTAACATAAAGATGTTAGCGGCAATGCTAATCTTTGGCATAAGAGAGCACGGAGTTGGTTCAATCGGGCCGATTCGAGTACTCCCAAATGCCAGCAGTAAGAGGATAAGAGCATGAAAAAAGTCTTGATGAGCGCCCTGGTGGTGCTGGGAATGAGCGCAGTTGCGGGGGCGGCAGCGCAAACCTACGCGCCGGCGGGTTTTGGCGAAAATACTTTGAGTTATCTGGAGGCTGCAGTGGCGCAACCGGAGTTGACTCAAGACGCACCTGTGGCCGCAGTTTACTGTCAAACCGATGTGGGCACCGACGGTTTGACCCGCAATGTTTCTTGTTACGAGCGCGAGGGCTTTGATGTTCTTCGCGCTCAGGTGGAAGAGGCCTTCGCCGGGCGTCAGTTCACCCCCGCCGAGGTCAATGGCGAAGCGGTGCCGGTGCGCATGCTGTTTCGAGTGGTTTATGCTGATCTGGAGGGGCAACCGCCGATTATGTTGCTGCCTAACTTGGGCAACAATCAGGGAGAATACGGCTACCAGTATGTGGCACCGCAGGAGCTGCTGGATGAATACAACTGGTATTCCCACTATCGTCGCAACAGCTGGAGCCAGGGCCAGCCATTTTTCAGCAAGCAGGGCGAGCTGACCCGGGTGTTGGGAGTCGTCAACGAGAGCGGGGAAGTCGTGGTGGTGCGCAGGATTGAGGCCCATGGCCGTCACAAACGCGACGCCGTGGAACTCGAAAAAGCGCTCAAACAGTCCCGTTTCATTCCCGGTTTTGTTGAGGGTGAGCCCGAGCGCATGAAGTACGTCGCGGTCTTGCACTACCCCGAGTAAAGCGCTATCTCCTTAGTCGATCCAAAGGCCACCTTCGGGTGGCCTTTTTGCTTGAGAATCCGCCTATCCTTCCTCGTTCCTCGTTCCCCGTTCCCCGTCAGCCATCAATGCAATTTCAAGCGCGGTCTGAGCCAACGGTTGATGCGCCCGGCGAACATCATTAGGCCGGTTTTCATTAGCCCGTGTACCGCCACTTGGTGCATCCGGTAGAGGGAGATATACACCAGGCGCGCCATACGCCCTTCAATAAACAGACTGCCCCGGGTAAGGTTGCCCATCAGGCTGCCGACAGTGGAGTAGTTGGCGAGCGAAATCAGCGAGCCGTGATCGCGATAGAAGTATTTCTGCAGCGGTTTGTCGTTCAATACGGCAAGCAAGTTGCGATAGCAGGTATCCGCCATCTGGTGGGCCGATTGCGCCCGGGGAGGCACCCGTTTGCCATCGGCCTGAATAAACTGAGCGCAGTCGCCGAGGGCAAAAATATTAGCATCGCGCGTGGTCTGTAGGTATTCGTTGACCGCCAGTTGATTGATTCTGTTGGTTTCCAGGCCCCCGATGTTGGCCATAAAGTCCGGGACTTTGATTCCCGCCGCCCATACCATCAAATCGGCACGAATAGTCTCGCCCTGGTTGGTTTGCAGGCCCTCGGCGCTGGCGGCGGTAACGGCGGTGTTTAGGCGCACATCCACGCCAATTTCGGTCAGCTCCCGGGTCGCGGCGCTGGATATTCGCTCGGGCAGGGCGGGCAGAATGCGTTCACCGGCTTCCACCAGCGTAACTTTAAGATGCTCGTTGGTAATAGCGTCGAAGCCGTAATTGTGAAATTCGGCCACGGCATGATGCAGCTCGGCAGACAATTCCACGCCAGTGGCGCCGCCACCGACTATGGCGATACGCACGGTATCGTCCATCTCCGGGACTCGCTGAATGCGTAAAAAGCGGTTTAACAATTTGTTTCGGAACCGGTGCGCCTGCCGGGGGCTGTCGAGAAAAATGCAGTGGTCTTTGACGCCCGGAGTATTGAAGTCGTTGGAAATGGAGCCGAGTGCCATCACCAGGTAATCGTAATCGATGCGGGTTGAGGGTATGAACTCCACTCCCTCCTCATCCAGCACCGGAGCTAGAACCACTTGGCGTGCCTCTCGGTCGATGTCGGTCAGACTGCCTACCCGAAAATGAAAGCCGTTGGCGATGGCGTGCGCTCTATAGCTAACGGCGTCCACACCTTCGTCCATAGTGCCTACGGCGATCTCGTGCAGTAACGGCTTCCAAAGGTGAGTAGTGTTGCGGTCGATCAGAATAACTTCGGCTTTCTTTTTGCGCCCCAGTTTGCGCCCCAGTTTGGTGACCAGCTCCAGCCCGCCGGCGCCACCACCCACTACGACAATTTTCTTCAAAGCACGGATCCTCTAATCAATTAATGGCCTGTTAATCCAGGGTTACCCAACGATTTTCTTGAGCGCTGGTAAAGAGCGCATCGATTACTCGCATATTGGCCTGGGCGTCGCTGAGCGGAGTGGGTACTGGCGCCTTGTCGAATACGCTCTTGGCAAAGGCATCGGCCATTAGCTGGTACTGATTGCCTTCGGTGAAATTATGCGTTTTCTGCTCGCCCTTTAGTTGCAGGTGCACTTTGGCATCTTTGCCGGGCTCGGGGTTGAAGGGTTTTTCTAGGCGCACAAAGCCGGCTTCGCCGTGAATCTCGGCCCACTGGGAGGGCTCGGTTTTGGTGGTTACCGTAAAGGTCGCGGTGCCGTCGGGAAACTCCAGAATCGCCGAGGTGAGGCAGTCCACCTCGTAGCCCGGCAGAGGCTGCACACTGCCCACAACCCTGAGCGGCTCACACTGGTAAACCATGCGGGCCAGGGAGATGCCGTAGCAGCCGATATCCATCAGACCGCCACCGCCTATGTCCGGCAGATTGCGAATATCTTCTGGGTCTCGGTTGTTATAGGCAAAGTAAGCGTTGACGGTGCGTATCTGGCCCAGATCGCCGCGGCTAAGCCACTCGCCTACCGGCCCCCACTGGGGGTGAAAGCGATACATAAAGGCTTCCATCAATTTCAGGGTCGGATTGCGCTTGGCCGCGGCAAGTAGCTCATCCAGATCGGCCGAGTCCAGGCCTATGGGCTTTTCGCACAGCACGTGCTTGCCACTGTCGAGCGCTTTGACAGACCAGGGCACATGCAGGTGGTTGGGCAGAGGGTTGTAGATAGCATCGACCTCTGAGTCAGCCAATAGCGCTTCGTAGTCGTGATGGACTCGATTAATACCGAGCTCTTTGGCCATTTTGGTAGCGTTATCAGGGTTGCGCGAAGCAATAGCCACTACCTCACCATGACTGGATGCCTGAATGGCGGGAATAACCTTGGTGCGCGCGATCTTGGCGGTGCTCAACACTCCCCAGCGTAGCTTTTTCATATCGACTCCGAAACGAAACAAGATTTTGCCGCCAAGTGTACACCAAGTAATGATTGATAGCAGTGTTTTAATGAGGGTAGTGGGCTTTAGGATTGAAAAAAATCGCCTGCCTGGTTGGAGCTTGATTGGGGTTTTTTGAAACATGGTTTTTTAGAGCTTCGATGTGGAATACATTTAGGGTGTGGTCGCGCTACCAGAGATTTACGTGGAAAAGAATTAA
>CAZKCY010000086.1:0-8168 GCA_964551155.1 uncultured Marinimicrobium sp.
AAAATCGAGCGCTCGCCCACTAATGCAATGCCCGTCAGCAATACCAGTAAGCCCAGACCTTTTTCCAGTGAAAACCGCATTGCCATAGAAATGTCAGCACCTTTGTCACTCGGCGGCGGCCCATTGATAAAGCCGCGTTTCAGCGCGAGAGTATTTTTTATTGTCTTCAGTATAGCGAGTTGATCAGGCTTTGCTATAACCTTACCGAATATAATGAATTATGCGCCAACAATAAAGTGATATATCGGATTATTCTGCTGCCACTTGATTCAGCGCAAAGCTCGCAAACGGAGGATCGGGCTAAAGTGCGTTCAAGTCAAAGAGGTAGGCCTCGGCGGTATCGAGCACTTGGCGACGACTAGCCTCCGGCTGACGATCCCAGTTGGCGTAGACCAGCTTCATGCGCGGATTGTCCTGCAGTCGCTCCCGGTGTCGAGCTACAAAATGCCAGTAGAGGCTGTTGAAGGGGCAGCTGCCCGGGCCGGTTTTGCGGCTCACATCGTATCGGCAATTCTGGCAGTAATGGCCCATTTTTTTTATGTACTGCCCCGAGGCGGCGTAAGGTTTACTGGCGATTAGGCCGCCGTCTGCGTACTGACTCATGCCTCGGGTATTGGGCATTTCCACCCATTCGATGGCATCAATGTAAATCCCGAGATACCAGGCGTCTACGTCACCCGGGTGGATGCCGGCCAACAAGGCAAAATTGCCGGTGATCATCAAACGCTGAATGTGATGAGCATAGGCGTAGTCCAAAGATTGTCCAATGGCGTGCGCCATGCAGGCCATATCGGTCTCGCCGCTCCAGTAATACTCGGGCAGCTTGCGCTGCGCCAACAGCTTGTTGCGTTTGGCGTAGTCCGGCATCTGGTTCCAGTAAAGAGCGCGTACGTATTCCCGCCAGCCCAGAATTTGGCGAATAAAGCCCTCCACCTGCGCCAGCGTGATTTGATCCTGATGCGCCTGCCAGTGCTGCTCGGCGGCGCGTATCACTTCCAGCGGGTGCAGCATTTTGGCATTCAAGCTGAATGAGAGCCGGCTGTGAAACAGGCTCCAGCCGTCGGGTGTCATGGCGTCCTGGTAGCGGCCAAAATCGGGCAGGCAATGATTGAGAAAAAACGTCAATAGCTGGCGGGCTTCGCGCCGGGTTGTGGGCCAGAGCAGGGCTTTGGGGTCGGCGCGGCCCAGGGTTTCGACGCCATGGCGCTCGAGCATGGCATCGATGTCGGTCACATCCCGGGCGAAGCTCAGTGGCTCGGGCCAGGGCTTGGCGTTCTTGGGCAGAGTGGCGCGATTCTCCTTGTCAAAATTCCACTGGCCGCCGAGCGGCCTTTGTTCATCATTGAGCAATACGCCGTAGTGCTTGCGCAGCGCCCGATAAAAATATTCCATCCGCCCGCTGGGATAACGCTGCCAGGCATCCCGTTCGGTGAGGAAGTGCTCACTGCTTACGCTGGC
Source organism: uncultured Marinimicrobium sp. (assembly GCA_964551155.1). Taxonomy (GTDB): domain Bacteria; phylum Pseudomonadota; class Gammaproteobacteria; order Pseudomonadales; family Cellvibrionaceae; genus CAZKCY01. The sequence goes on from CAZKCY010000086.1 coordinate 1,459, forward strand.
ACTGTCGATGTCGAGCTTGCCGCAAAAATCGTGCAATAGCCGGTCGAGTCGGTACTCATCGGGCTGTTGGTATTCAAAGCAAGTCGCGCGCTCGCGCTTGAGCAGCTGGGTGAGCAGCTCCGGCAGACCTCGGTAGTCGGCACTGTCATCGAGTGTGAAATAGGTCAGCTGGTGGCCAGAGTCGCGCAGGGCTTGAGCGAAATTGCGCATGGCCGCGAAAAATGCCAACACCTTTTGCCGATGATGCACCACATAGTCGGTCTCTTGGCGCAGCTCAGCCATGACGTAAAGCACCGACGAGTCTGGCTCACCAAACCAGCTGTGGCGAGCGTTGAGCTGATCGCCGAGAATCAAGCGTAGCGTTTTTGTAGCAATCTTCTTGTTCACATTACTTTTTCCGTTCACAGCATCCTTGGCGGTCATAAATAGCTCCCGGCTTTACCCGACTTAACGTCGCGGCGCGGGTTTTGGATCAAAACTGGTCGCCGTCCCCTACCAAAGCCATCTGCTAATCTTGTAGATGAACAAACGGCTACCAAGACCAGTTGAGACGGCTATGCCGGCTTGGCGGGCCGCCACGACTGCTTTACACGCCAGCTTTAGGAGAAATGACATGGATCAGCGGGCCCAGACGCTGCTCAAGCGCCTGACGCAGGATCAACAATCGGGGGCCAGTGCCCTGACGCTCCAGACGCTGGATGACTTGAAGGACTATCTAGAGGATGTTGAGCCGTCCAACACCCGGGATCTTGTTCGGTTGAGCGAGCGCATAAAGACGGCGCGCCCGAGCATGGTGCCATTGGCCAATGCCATGAAGCGCTGGCAGCAGGCTATGGAGGATCAGCCACCACCCCAGGCTTTGGCACAGGTTCGCACCGCTTTCACCAGCGCGACCAGCGAAATGGTTGAGCGGGCACTGGAGTTGGTTTCCCCCGGGGCTACTTTGCTGATTCACAGCAACAGTTCGGCGGTGATGAAGCTTTTACAAAAACTGCAGCAAAACCGGGTTCCGTTTGTGCCCATAGTGACCCAAAGCGCTCCCGGCAACGAAGGTTACACTGTGGCGAAGGAACTCAACCGATTAGGGATAGGGGTAACTCTGATCACCGATGCTCAGTTGGGAATTTTTATGCCCCAGGTGGATCTGAACATTAGCGGCTGCGATACCTGGCTCGGCAGCCACTTTGTCAACAAGAGCGGCACCTATCTTCAGGCTCTTGCCGCCCGGGATCAAAACAAGCCTTTTTGGGTATTGGCGGACAGCTTCAAAAACTGTGATCAGAATCCCGACCAATTCAGCCTGGAGGAAATGTCCGCGGATGAACTATCGGCGCCGAAAGGCGAGTTCATCACGCCGAGGAATATTTACTTTGAGTTGATTCCAACTGGTTTGGCGACTGGGCGAGTGGACGAACTGGGCTGTCACCGTCTGGAGGAAGCCGCAGCCAATATTGAAACCGAGGATTTGGACTCGGGGGTAGAGCCCACCTCAGATACCTATTCAGATATCAAAGCCAGATTTTAAGGAGACCATCTATGCCCCACTTGCCCGACATTTTGAGCGATGCCCAGAAGCATCTGGAAACCGTCTACTCACGCCTGGACGTATCCGACGATGCCCGCGAACGCTTGGCCCAGCCCAGGTTGATAACTCAGGCTTCGATTCCAGTGCGCATGGACGATGGCTCCTTAAAGGTCTTTCAGGGTTGGCGGGTGCGCTACGAGGATACCCGCGGCCCCACCAAGGGCGGCATTCGGTTCCACCCCGAAGTTACCCAGGGCGAAGTCACTGCCCTGGCCTTTTGGATGACCATCAAATGCGCGGTGGTGGATTTACCCTTTGGCGGCGCCAAGGGCGGCGTTTGTGTTGACCCCAAAAAATTGTCGCGCTTGGAGCTGGAACGCCTGGCACGCGGCTATATGCGGGCTTTTGCCGATGTGGTGGGTCCCAACCGGGATATTCCCGCGCCCGACGTCAATACCAATGCCGCGGTCATGGGCTGGATGGAAGACGAATATACGCAACTAATGCGCAGCCAGAATCCCGCGGTTATTACCGGCAAGCCTTTAGGCTTGGGGGGATCTGTCGGTCGAGTGGAAGCCACCGGCGGAGGTGCACTCCAGGTTTTAAACATCTGGGCTGAACGCCAGGGTAAAAGGCCGGAGGATCTTAGCGTCGCGGTTCAGGGTTTTGGCAACGCGGGCTATCACTTTGCCCGACTGGCTGCCGAGGCTGGCTACCGTATTGTCGCTATCTCCGATTCCAAAGGCGCGGCCTATTCCGAGCAGGGGTTGGATCCCGAACCCATGTGGCGCCACAAACAGGAAAAGCGCGAACTCAAGGGCATGGTTTACTGCGAATCATCGGTGTGCGACGAAGCTGACACCGAGCATTTGAGCAATGATGAATTGCTGAAGCTGGATGTGGATGTACTGGCTCTGGCGGCATTGGAAAATCAAATAACCGAAGACAATGTCAACGAAGTACGCGCTGGCGCCATTTTGGAAATCGCCAATGGGCCTGTGGATGCGGCGGCCGATCAACGCCTGGCGGAGCGCAAAATTCCCGTGCTGCCCGACGTGCTGGTCAATGCCGGCGGGGTCATCGTCAGCTATATGGAATGGATTCAGAATCGCACCGGAGACTACTGGTCCGAAGAGATGGTGCAAGAGCGCTTGAGCGAGCGCCTGGAGCGAGAGACCAAGCGCTGTTTGGACTTGGCCGAGAAAGAGAAGATTCCGCTGCGCACCGCCGCTTACATGCAAGGCATCGAACGCATAGTTCAAGCCATTGAGGATCGCGGCACCCATCGCTATTTCACCAAACAGGCGGATTAGGCTCTCAAATAGTTTCGATCGAAGAAAAACGGTGGGCGGTGCCCACCCTACACCGCTTCGGAGGATGGACTCAGCCCACCGGTTTGCTACTTCACTTTATAGGCTTTAACCGAATCGCTGAAGAAGGTCGGAATATAAATTACTTCGTCGGTAGGGTTCCAACCCAAGTCGGCGGTATTGGTACGCGGATCGCGGCTATCCATCAGCTTTTTCACTTCGCCTTCTGGAGTGACGTGATACACCAGTCCGGCCCAGGCGGTCACAATAAAGCCGTTGTCACCTATCTGTTCGACCCCGTCGGCGCCCTCGGCAAAGCCTTCGGCGATCTTAGCGACGTAGCCGCCGGCGGTCGCCCGCCAGAGCGAATCGCCACCGGCGATATAAAGATGGGGCCCTACCACCGTCAGGCCGTTGGCAGCGGGAATGTCGGTGAGAAATTCCTCCACCTCGCCGTCGACTATGCGGTGGACTTTGTTGGTACGAGTATCAGAAACGTAGACCACGTTGTTGATATTAACGGCGATATCGTTGAGAAACTTGGCGTCCGGCACCGGAAAACGATTAACGATTTCCTGAGTTTCCATATCAATTGCCACCACGTCGAAAACATCGGCTACATAGAGGACGCCGTTGACAACGCCCATACCTTTGGGGGCATTGAGGCCTCGCACCCAGTTTTTGTCGAGAATTTCACCGTCCAGCGAGACCTTGGCGATACCCCCTTCGCCATCCAACACATCGCCCTCGCCTTCAATTTCCGCCACCAGAAGAAAGGCGCCTTCAACATCGCCGTCTCCGGGATAAAAGAGTACCGACTCGGGCGTTCTGAGGCCTTCGGCCTCCCAGAGCAGCTCCAAGTCGACTTGGGCCTGAGCCATTAACGGCAGGGCTAATAAAAGTGCCAATAACTTTTTCATTACATGCTCTCCATATTAAACAAATCTCAATTTGCGGCTTGCTTTACACCGCGCGGTTCTTGATCAGCTCATCCACGACGGTCGGATCCGCCAGGGTTGAGGTATCGCCCAAACTGTCCAATTCGTTGGCGGCGATCTTGCGCAATATGCGGCGCATGATTTTGCCCGAGCGGGTTTTGGGCAAGCCAGGTGCCCACTGAATCACGTCCGGCTTGGCGATAGCGCCGATTTCCTTGACGCACAGATCGAGCAGCTCGCATTTGAGCTTCTCGTCCGGCTTGACGCCTTTCATGGGCGTAACATAAGCATAGATGCCCTGGCCCTTTATGTCGTGCGGACAACCCACCACGGCTGCTTCGGCAACGGCTGGGTGTAGCACCAGGGCGCTCTCCACTTCGGCGGTTCCCATGCGATGGCCGGAGACGTTAATAACATCGTCTACCCGACCGGTAATCCAATAGTCGCCGTCTTCGTCTCGGCGCGCGCCGTCACCAGTGAAGTAGTAACCTGGGTAGGCGCTGTAGTAGGTTTCGATACAACGCTGGTGATCGCCATAAATCGTGCGCAGCTGGCTAGGCCAGGACGCCTTGATGGCCAGGTTGCCGGCACCTGGACCGTCGATTTCCCGTCCCTCAGTATCGAGCAATACCGGCTGAACGCCAAAAAACGGTTTGGTGGCCGAGCCTGGTTTGAGGACGCTGGCGCCGGGCAAGGGGGTTATCATATTGGCGCCGGTCTCGGTCTGCCACCAGGTATCCATAATCGGGCAGCGGCGCTCGCCCACCACTTTGTAATACCATTCCCAAGCTTCGGGATTGATCGGCTCACCGACACTGCCGAGCAGCTTCAGAGATTTGCGCGAAGTCTGTTCGACCCATTCGTTGCCGGCACCCATAAGCGCGCGGATGGCGGTGGGGGCGGTATAGAAAGTGCTCACCAAGTGTTTGTCCACCACCTGCCAGCAACGGGAGGCGTCGGGATAGTTCGGCACACCTTCGAACAAGACAGTGGTGCCGCCGTTGGCCAGAGGCCCGTAAACGCTGTAACTGTGCCCGGTGACCCAGCCCACATCGGCGGTGCACCAGTAGATGTCGCCTTCCTGATGATCGAACACGTAACGGTGGGTCATGGCGCATTGCAGCAGATAGCCTGCGGTAGAATGTAAGACACCTTTGGGCTTGCCAGTGGAGCCGGAGGTGTAGAGCACAAACAGCGGGTCTTCGGAATCCATGGATTCCGGCTCGCAATGTTCATCCTGCGTCGCTACGCCTTCGTGGTACCAGATGTCGCGGCCGTTTTCCCAACCGATGTCGCCGGCGGTGCGACGCACCACCAAGCAGGTGTGAACCTCGGGGCACTGCGCCAGGGCTTTATCGGCGTTGGCCTTAAGAGGGATCTTCTTACCGCCGCGAATGCCTTCGTCGGCGGTAATCAGCAATCGGCAGTCAGAGTCGAGAATTCGGTCTTTCAGCGCATCGGGCGAAAAACCGCCGAAGACCACCGAATGGATTGCGCCAATCCGGGTACAGGCCAGCATGGCGTAGGCCGCTTCGGGGATCATCGGCATATACAGGCAAACCCGGTCGCCCTTTTTAACCCCGCGCTCGCGCAGAAGGTTGGCCAGCCGACAGACTTCACGGTGCAGTTGGCGGTAGGTAATTTGCTGATCTTCGGAGGGGTCGTCGCCCTCCCAGATGATGGCCACTTGGTCGCCGCGTTTTTCCAAATGGCGGTCGATACAGTTGACGCTGACATTGAGCTTGCCACCGATAAACCAGGCCACCTCGCCCTGCCTCATGTTGCTTTCGCAGACCTTGCCCCACTTTTTATCCCAGGTGAGAAAGGCCTCGGCCTGCTCGGCCCAGAAGCTTTCCGGATCTTCAATCGACTGGGTATACAGAGTCCGATAACGTTCGGCGTCAATGGCCGCGTGGCGCTTGAAGTCTTCCGGAACCGGATAGAGGTGGTGCTCTGACATGAAGGTGCCTCTTGCTGTTGTTAGTTATTAACCTTTCTGACCCCTTAGCTTAGCAGCCAGAGCGAGGATGCTCTAGCGGCTGAGGGGGTTGGGGTCTTTTACAGCAGAGATTCCCGCCTGCGCGGGAATGACGTGGTGCTTGCGGGAATGACGTGGACTTCGCGACGGAGCGTTGCTTTTGCGGCAATGACGTTCGTGGGGGAGGAAGCGCGCCCGACTTTACGAGCGCGTTCAATAATCGGCTGTTATTTAAGCGACTTGGGTGGGAATGGTATTGGAAGTGCGCTCAACGCGGTTTTGGGCGTCGAGATAGACTAAGCGCGGTTTGTGGTTGAGCAGCTCGGCTTCGGTGTACTGGCCGTAACCGGCAATAATCACGCGGTCGCCCACCTGGACTTTGCGCGCGGCGGCGCCATTCATTGAAATGGTGCCGGAGCCCGCCTCGGCCAGAATCACATAGGTGGTCAAGCGCTCGCCGTTATTGACATTGTAGATATCAATCTGCTCAAACTCGCGCAGGCCTGCGAGCGCCACAAGATCACTATCGATGGCGCAGGAGCCGTCGTACCAGAGCTCGGCCTGGGTGACCGAAGCCATATGCAGTTTGCCTTTCAACATCGTAGAGAGCATGGACTCCTCCTGTGTTCGGTCCTGTTAGCCAAAATCAAGCTAGCAAACCAATATCAATCAAGCCAATGTCAGGGAGACGTTGTCGATCAAGCGCGCTCCCCGAGTGTACATGGCCCCAAGGACCGTGATTTCGGCGTCATCGTGGGCCGCCGGATCCAGAGTGTGGCTGTTGCACACACTAACATAGTCAACTTTGAAGCCCGCGGCTTCGATCTGGTCTGCGGCTTCCTGAGCCAGAGTTAAAAAGTCTTTCCGGCCCTGCTCAATCTGGGCGCGTACCCAGGAAAGACTCTGGTACAACTGAGACACCCGAGGGCGCTCATCAGTTGCAATAAATCCGTTGCGCG
>CAZKCY010000087.1:0-8158 GCA_964551155.1 uncultured Marinimicrobium sp.
AAATGCCACCTAACTAAGACCACCACCGTTAAGCCGGGAATTGGGAACCTGCATCATATAACGACTGGGCCCGCGGCGTCATCAGCAAAGCTCGGAACCTAGTGGTGGTGCAGGTGTTCAGAGGCGTCTTCTGATTCACCCTGGTGGCTGGCGGAAAACAAATGGGTCGCCGGCACCGCAATGGTCCAGAGACCGAACACTATGATCAGGAGCGCAAAACTCCAGCGCAGGCGAGGGCGGCGCAATAGCTGGGTGAGCCGCTGAGCCGCTAGGCCGGTAGCCAACACCGCCGGCAGAGTACCCAGCCCAAAGGCCAGCATTACCGCTCCGGCGTTAAAAGCCTGGGCCTGAGTGGTGGCATAGGCGAGCGCGGTGTACACCAGACCGCAGGGCAACCAGCCCCAGATGGCGCCCAGCGCCAGCGCCTGAGGCAGCCGCGTGACCGGCATCAGGCGGCGGCCGACGGGTTGAAGATAGCGCCACAGATAGCTGCCGCCCCGCTCCAGCAAAACCAAACCGCGCCACCAGTTGCCGAGATACAATCCCATGGCAATCAACAGCAGGCCAGCCAGCAATCTGAGCCAGGGCACGCCTCCCGAGCCCGCCAAAGCATCGACAAACAGCCCGGCCAGAATGCCCATCAGGGTATAACTGAGAATTCGTCCCAGGTTATAGCTGAGCAACAAAAGCGCTCGCCGCCGGCGCTCAGAGGCGGGAATTGCCAGCGCCAAAGCGCCCATGATACCGCCGCACATGCCGACGCAGTGGGCGCTGCTGAGCAGCCCGAGCATAAACGCCGCCGCCAGGGTCACGCCCAGCTCACCGGTCAGCTCAATCACGCCGCGAGTCTTCCTCTGCTTCGGTTTTCGGCTGGTCCTCTGCCGATTCAGGCTTGTGCTCTGCCTCAGGCTTAGAGGAATCAGCCTCATCCTCGTCGAACAGAATTCGGTGGGCTTCGGTGTCGAGATTGTCGTACTGACCGCTCTTGATTGCCCAGAACAAGACTTTGATCGCTATGGCGACAAAGATCAGCGCTATGGGCACCAAAAAAAACAGACTTTCCACGCTTAGCCTCTCGGAGTTTCGGCGGCCAACACAGCCGCCTGGGTAGCGCCGGTCGACCGGGAAGTGGCAGTGTGATCCACACCGCTTTGATGATGCAGGCGCAGCGCATTGAACACAACCAGCAGCGAGCTGGCGGTCATGCCCAGCGCCGCGGCCCAGGGTGGCACCAAGCCGGCAGCGGCCAGCGGCAAAGCCAGTAAGTTGTAGCCCAGGGCAAAACCGAGATTCTGGCGGATAACCCGGCGAGTATTCCGGGCCAGATCCAGGGCATTGGCGAGCACCGCGATATTGTCGTTTAACAGCACTGCGTCAGCGCGGGTCTGAGCCAGATCCGAGGCCGAAGCCATGGCCACCGACACATCGGCTGCCGAGAGCACCGGCACATCGTTAATGCCGTCTCCCAGCATCAAAACCCGCTCGCCCGCGCGCTGAGCGGCCTGCAGCCGCTCCAGCTTGGCATCGGGATGGGCGCCAGCGGTGTAGCGCTCGATGCCCAAAGTGCGCGCCAGGTCGGCTACCGCCCCGGACTGGTCGCCACTTAATAGCTCCGGCTCCAAATGCTGCCGATAGAGATACCGAACCAGCTCTTCCGCGCCCGGCCGAGGCTGATCGGCCAGGGCAATCCAGGCCTGCGGACCCTGCTCGCTCGCCAACAACAACCAGAGTTGCTCGCGATCGGGCGTCGGCGGAGTCTGCTCGGCCCGGTACACAGCGCCGGCAAAATCAGCGTTACCTAAACGATAGCGCTGGCCGTCTATAAATCCTTCCACGCCGCGCGCGGTTACCTGGCGCAATTGCTCGGCCCGGAAAAGCCCCTCCCATGGCTGGAAGGCCTTGGCCAATGGATGGGTGGCTCGGGCCTCGAGCGCGGCGGCGATGCCCAGGGCCTGCTGGCGCTCCAGGTGCACCGACCAGACACTGGCCACCGAGAACTCGCCCCGGGTCAGAGTACCGGTTTTGTCGAACAATACCCGGTCGATACGCGTTAAGGTTTCCAGCACATGGCCTCGAGCAATCAGAAAACCCTGGCGGCGCAGGTTGGCGGTGGCGGCGGTCAGCGCCGTGGGCATGGCCAGCGCCAAGGCGCAGGGGCAGGTCACAATCAGCACTGAAAGGGCGATCCAGAAAGCTCGCTCCGGCGCCTGCAACCACCAGAAACTGAATACCGCCACACTCACCAAGAGCACCGCGCCCACAAAATAGCGCGCCACTCTATCGGCCATGGCCACCTGGGTCGGTTTTTCCGACTCAGCTCGGGCCACCAGTCGCTCAATGGCCGAGAGCTGAGTTTCGCCGCCCACGGCGGTTACCCGAACCTCCAGGGCCGACTCGCTGTTCAAGGTGCCGGCGATCACCCTATCACCCGGGGCTTTAGCTACCGGGCGCGACTCACCGGTGAGTAGGGCCTCCACCGCGGCGCTCTCGCCCTTTTCTACCTCGCCATCGCAGGGAAAGGTATCGCCGCTTTTAACCAATACTCGATCGCCCGGGCGCAGGCTTTTCAAGGGCACCAGCTGGTCAGCGCCGGTCTCCGAAAGCCGGCGCGCGGTTACCGGCATCAACTGCGCCAGGTTGCCATAGGCCAGACGGTTGCGGTGCCGGGCGCGCATTTCGAAATAGCGCCCGAGCAATAGCAAAAAGATAAACATGGCAATGGATTCGAAATAGACTTCGCCGCCGCCCATCACCGTGGCCCAGGCACTGGCGCCGTAACCCAGCACTATGGCTAGGGACACCGGCACATCCATAATCAGCTGCCCGCTTTTAAGGCTGCGCCAGGCGGCCTGAAAAAAAGGCCGGCCGCTAAACAGCACCACCGGCGTGGCGATCAAAAAGCTGAGCCAACGCAAGAAATTCAACCATTCTTCGGTCGCGCCGGTGTAGATGCCCACCGCCACCATACCCGCCTGCATCATGCCAAAGCCCGCCACCCCCAAACGCATCAGGGCGGTGCGGCTTTCCTTCTGGGCCAGCTCCTGTTGCTGCTCGTCGGTGGCTGGCCTCGGGCTGTAGCCAATTTCCGCCAAAGCGGCGAGCAGCTCGCTCAAGGGCTTTTGATCGGCGCGCCAGATCAAGGTGCAGCGATGACTGTTGACGTTAACGCTCACCGACTCCACCGCCGAATACTGGCGCAGATGTTTTTCGATCAACCAACTGCAGGCGGCGCAGCTAATACCTTCGAGCAACAAGTTGGCCTGACGCCGGCCATGGTCGTGCTCGATCACGAAATCGGCTTGAATTTCCGGCAGATCGTAAACCCGCCAGCGCTCCGCCTGAACCTCTGCGGCCGCTTCAGGCCGCTCGTTGACCTGGGTGCGAAACTGGTAGAAACGTTCCAAACCGCCATCGACAATGGCCGAGGCCACCGCTTGGCAGCCGGGGCAGCACATGGCCTGGGCGGTTCCATTTATAACCACCGGATAGTCGCTGCCCGGAGGCACGGGCAAGCCGCAGTGGTAACAACTGCGATCGGCGTCAGAACGGCTCGAAGGTGATTCGGTCATTGAGAATTGGCTTTACGGGTTTTGGCCTGCGCCGGGAGTGGGCGCTTTCAATTGAGCGCTGTCGCCGGTGGCGAAATTGATTTCGCCTCTGAGCAGCCAGTCGGCCTGGCGCCGCTGAGCCGGATCCATCTCCGGCAACAAGGTCAGATACCAGCGATACTCCAGAGGGCGGGTCAAATCGCCCCGGTAGTAACCGGGGTTGATCTCGCGCAGCAGAATGCGCTCGTCGAAATCGGCGCTGACCGGATGATCGATCGCCAGCAACAACTGCGGAGGCAAATCTTCGTTGGCCTCTAGATCCAAGAGCACTTCGCCGGTGACCTGATCAAAGCGCAGCTCGGCCTTGAGCCCGAGCTCATGAGCCCGAGCCTCCTGTTCAAAACTCTGGTTGATGGTGCGGCCTTCTTTGTAATAGCTGTCCACCACCAGATCGTCGGCATAAAACAGCGAAATACCGACAAAGGTCAGTACCACTACCATGACCACCATCAAAGGCGTCATCAGGAACCAAAACCAGAACTGGCGGTACCAGGGCTGGTCAGCTTCATTATTAATGGGCATTAACGGCTCCCTAAAGCTCTACAAGCTACTAAGAAAGCGGCGCCGGACCAATAAATGTGGTTTCATGGCGCGCCCGAACACTGTTATCGGCGCGCGCCTCGACGCTGAAGGTAATTTCGGTCTTGATGGAATCGAGCTGCGCGCGCGGCACTGAGACCCGCACCGGAATGGAGAAAATCTCACCCTCCTCGACCGGCAGCGCTCGGTAACCCTCCAAGTCAAAATCGTAATCACCCTCCACTCGAACGTCAAAAATGTGGGTGGCCCGATCCAGGTTCTCTATCTTCAGGGTATAGACGTTTTGAACTTGGTCGCCGCTCAGCCGGTACATGTTGGCGCCGCGGTCGCGAATCACATCCAGCTCCACCGGCAAACGGTTATTCAGGGCATAAGTGAATGCACTCACCATCACCAACAGCGCAGCGCCGTAGGCCAGAAAGCGAGGCCGCAGCACCTGGGTCCGGCCGGTTTCAATGGCGTCTTCGGTAGTAAAACTGATCAGCCCGCGCGGGTAATCCATCTTGTCCATTACGGTATTGCAGGCATCCACGCATAGGCCGCAATCGATACAATCGGCCTGCAAACCATCGCGAATGTCGATGTCCACGGGGCACACCTGCACGCACCAGGAACAGTCGATGCAATCGCCCAGCCCCAGCTTTTCTTTGTCGTCGGTGATTTTACGGGGCCCGCGCGGCTCGCCGCGCTTATGGTTGTAGAACACCGTCAAGGTGTCTTTGTCGTACATCACCGACTGGAAGCGCGCATAGGGGCACATGTACTTGCACACCTGCTCACGCATAAAACCGGCATTGCCGTAGGTGGCGGCGGTAAAGAAAAATACCCAAAAGGCTGCCATCGGATGAACGTCAAAGGTCGCCAAACCGGTCAGCAATTCGCGAATGGGCACAAAATAACCCACGAAGGTAATTGAGGTAATCAGCGCAATGGTCAGCCAGATACCGTGCTTGGCACTTTTGCGGGCAATTTTTGGGGCATTCCAGGGCTGGGCATCGAGCTTGATACGCTTGTTGCGATCGCCCTCGCAAAAATGTTCGGCCCAGATGAACATCTGGGTCCAGACCGTTTGTGGGCAAGTAAAGCCACACCAAACCCGACCGACCAGAACCGTAACGGTAAACAAAAGAAAGGCGGCGATGATCAGCAGCCAGGCCAAAAACATGCCGTCCTGGGGGCCAAAGGTCATCCAGAGGATATGAAAGCGGCGCTCGGCCAGATCGAACAGCATCGCCGGGCGGCCATCGATCACCAACCAAGGCATAAGCAAGAAGCCGGCAATCAGAGGCAAGCCGGTATAACGGCGCAGCTTCTGATAAAACCCGCTGATTTTGCGGGTATAGACTTTGGCATCCGCCTCGTAGAGATTAACGTAACGAATCGGTGCCTCTTGCGGGGGTGATTCCTGCTTCTTTGACGGGGGAGTTTCGGTCAAATCGGATACCTCGAAAGCGAAAACCTGGAAGAAGAATGCCGGAAAGCAAGAGCGAAGACTCGCCGCCTGAGTTCAGGCCATACCGCACTTAGAGCCTTTCGAAAGCTCTTTGTTTCGTGAGTCAGGCGCCGAGACGCCGGGCCGAGCAGTCCTGTTGTTGCTCTAGGTTTTCCTTCCAAAGCCTCCTTGCTCTGAGGGTATTCGGGCTATTCCTCAACCGCTTGCTGATCGTCCATCGAAAGGCTGTAGACATAGGCCGCGAGAATGTGGATGCGGTCTTCTTTGAGCAGCTCTTGTTGAGCGGGCATAACGCCATTGCGGCCCACGCGCAGAGTCTGGCGAATGTCGCTCGGCGAGCCGCCGTACAACCAAACATCGTTGGTGAGATCGGGCGCACCCAAATAGATATTGCCCTTGCCTTCGGCGCCGTGACAGCTGGCGCAATTGCGTGCGTATTGGGAAGCACCGGCTTCGGCCATTTCGGCGTTGTGTTCGCGCCCGGCGATCTTCAATACGTGTTCGGTCACTTCGGCTATGCCTTGCTGGCCAAGAACACTCTGCCAGGCTGGCATAGCGGCCTGCCGCCCTTTGACCAAAGTTTCTTTAATTCGATCGGGAGAGCCGCCCCAAAGCCAGACATCGTCTGTCAAGTTCGGATAGCCCCAAAAACCGCCGCCGTCGGCTCCATGACACACGGCGCAGTTATTTGCGAACAGGCGCTGGCCCATTTTCATAGCGGCCGGAATTTGGGCAAGCTCTTCTATCGGGGTATTGCCATATTCACCGAAGGTTTCGGCGTACTGAGCCTGAGCCTGCTGTTGATGACCGCGCAGCTCCTTGGTGGAAGTCCAATTCAATAAACCGTCGAACGAGCCCATGCCGGGGTACAGCAGTAGGTAAACGCCGGTAAACAGCAAGGTGGCAATAAACAGCTGAAACCACCAACGCGGCAACGGGTTATCGTACTCTTCAATGTCATCGTAGACATGGCCGGTGGTCCGATTTTCCGGGTCCTCGTCGTCTCGAACCGCCACCTTGCGGTTGGCGAGCAAGACCCACAACACCAATGCCAGGTTGATGCTGGTAAGAACGATAATCCAAAGGCTCCAAAATGTACTCATATTCAACCCTGCCTTTCAGCGTCACCTTTGCGGCGATCAGCTTGATTGTCTTGTGCTTGCTCGTTGTTCGAATCCGACTGGTCGGTTTTTTTGGACGAAGGCTTCTGGTCCTCATCGTCGGCAAAGGGCAGCTGGGCATCCTCTTCAAAGCGCTTTTTGCGCTTGGGCGAAAAGGCCCACCAACACACGCCGAGAAAAGCGACAAAAACCAGTACCGTTGCTATAGCGCCTAAAGTCCCCTGATCCATAGAATCACCGTTTCTCTTGTAACAGAGTCCCCAGTTGTTGCAGATAGGCCACCAGAGCATCCATTTCGGTCACCCCTTTCACGGCCTCTTTGGCCCCCTCGATGTCTTCATCGGTATAGGGAACGCCCACTTTGCGCAAAGCCTCCATCTTCCGGGCGGTGTACTTGCCATCCAGGGTGTTGTCGTACAACCAGGGGAAGGCGGGCATATTCGATTCCGGCACTACGGCGCGTGGGTTGAACAAATGCACCTTGTGCCAGTCGTCCGAGTAGCGGCCGCCGACTCGTGCCAGATCCGGCCCGGTGCGCTTGGAGCCCCACAGGAAAGGATGCTCATACACATGCTCGCCGGCTACCGAGTAGTGGCCGTAGCGCTCAACCTCGGCGCGCAATGGGCGCACCATCTGGGTATGACATACATGGCAGCCTTCGCGTATGTAAATATCGCGGCCTTCCAGCTCCAGAGCCGGCAGCGGTTTGAGGTTGGCCACCGGCTCGGTGGTTTCCTTCAAAAAGAACTGCGGCACCAGCTGCACCAAGCCTCCGAAGCTGATCGCAATGATCACAAATACCGTCATAAGACCGATATTCTTTTCAACTATGTCGTGATTCTTCATCGCCTGCTCCCCTATGCCCGCACTTGCGCGCCGGTTTCAACCGGCTCGTCTTCTTCGGGCACTCTGGCTGTGCGCCAAGTGTTGTAAGCCATCAGCAGCATACCGGCCAGGAAGATAGCGCCGCCCAGGAAGCGCACGAAATAGCCCGGATAGCTGGCAATGGTCGATTCAATAAAGCTGTAAGTGAGGGTGCCGTCTTCGTTGAAGGCGCGCCACATCAGGCCCTGCATAATGCCGTTGACCCACATGGAGACGATGTAAAGCACCGTGCCAATAGTGGCCAGCCAGAAGTGAACGTTCACCCAGGTGACGCTGTACATTTGCTTGCGATTGAACAGAATCGGCAGCAGGTGATAAAGAGCGCCAATGGAGATCATCGCCACCCAGCCCAAGGCGCCCGAATGGACGTGACCCACGGTCCAGTCGGTGTTGTGTGACAGAGCGTTCACCGTCTTGATCGACATCATCGGCCCTTCAAAGGTGGACATGCCGTAGAAGGACAGGGAAACCACCAGGAACCGCAGAATCGGATCGGTACGCAGCTTGTGCCAGGCACCGGAGAGGGTCATCATGCAGTTGATCATGCCACC
>CAZKCY010000088.1:0-8129 GCA_964551155.1 uncultured Marinimicrobium sp.
GACCGATTCGGTCTTAATCAAGTCGAGTTCTGGAGCTATCACTTTGAGTCGCTGGAGCCGAGCTACCTCAAGGAATTAAAAAACCGCTTGCAGAGCGCTCGGTCCTCTTTGGTAAACGTCCAGGTCGATACCCGCTACAATCTCGCGGCCGACGACGAGCCCGAGCGTCGGGAAAGTATTCAAGAAGCCAAGCGATGGATCGATGCCACCGCCTACCTGGGGTCTCCGGCTGTGCGCGTCAACCCGGGCAAGGGCTCGGTAGAGAAAAGCATCGCCTCTTTGAAAGAAGTCAACGAATACGCCAAAGACAAAAACCTGGCGCTGCTCACCGAGAACCACTTTGGACTGGAGATGAACCCGGACGTCCATGTCCGGATTATCAAGGAAGTGGGGCAGAATATTTATACCCTGCCGGATTTTGGCAACTATTCCGATGACGTCAGGTTCGAAGCGCTCGACAAGATTTTGCCCTACGCCTATCTGGTTTCAGCCAAAGCCAAGCACTTCAACGATCAGTTGGAACATACTTCCTTCGATTTTGACCGATGCGTAAGGTTGTGCGAACAACACGGCTTCAAAGGCGTCTACTCAGTGGAGCAATGGAGCCCCGAGCAACCTGAGATCGACTACGAAAAAATCGGTGATTGGCTGATTGAACACGTCAAACGCAATATCTAGTCCTGATGTAAATGGGAAATGTGTCGCCGAAGTTTCCTTCGAAGACTCCGGCGCCACAAATAACCGCTTGAGCGCCTTAGTGAACTGCTGCAATCCCGGAAAGGGTGCTTGTGCTAGAATCAAGGGCACATCTTCTTGCCGGCCAGTATCTAGTGACAAGCTTTTCGTCAGCGCTGCTCAACCAATTGCGCGAACACACCCATAACCAACACCGAGCTATAGAGCGGCATCAGTTGATGCGTGGCCTGTTGGCTCCAGGGGTGGGTATGGAAACCTACGGCGCGGTTCTACAGGGGTTTTTCCACTATTACTCCGCTCTCGAAGCCAGGCTTCTGCCCAGGCTGGACGAACTGTTGGTGGCCATGCCGCGCAACGAATATTGTTACGCACTCCGAAGCCCATTGCTCAGGCGGGATCTTGCCGATTTAAGGATCACTCCCCTACAGCCGGTTGAATCGGATGCTTCGCCTCTGCCAGCGATTGACTCCCCGGGCGCAACCCTGGGCGTGCTCTACGTATTGGAGGGTTCTACCCAGGGCGGGCGCATCATTGCGCCCCATTTGGCGAAGACGCTGGGCGTGAATACGAACCTCGGCGCGCGTTTTTTCAGCCTTCACGCCGCCAGCAATGCCGGCTGGTCCGGGTTTTTGCAGTTGCTGGACAGGTTAGACGCCGACCCTTCGATTATTGAGCCGGCCGTTAAGGCCGCTCGCGATACCTTTGCGAGTCTGCCCCATTATTTAGATGCCGAATTTAATCAACAGGAGCTTCAGATATGACGGGCTCCACCGAACTGGAAGCGGCGCTTGCCGCCTGCGAAAGCGAGCCAATCCATATTCCCGGCGCCATTCAGGAATTTGGTGTGCTGCTGTGCCTGGACCAAGACTTTGAATCCGTGCTGCAGGTCAGCCGTAATGTGACCGACCTACTGAGCTTGCCGCTTGAGGCCTGCCTTAAGGCGACCTGCACCGAGCTTTTGGGGAAAGCCCTGGTTGATCAGTTGCGGAGTGCGCTCCGAGGCCATGACAAGATGAACGGGGCTTTTATTGCGACCCTTGGGTCGGAGGACAAGCAGAAACGGGTCTATGTGACCGCTTATCGCAGCGGCGGATGTGTGGTGGTCGAACTGGAGTCGACGGAAGCCGAGCCTGCCGCCCTTTCGCCCGAGCGGTACCAGCTTCCGGCGGTGAATGATTGGCTCGACGTTATCACCAGCTCCCAGTCTGCGACGGAGCTATTGGACAATCTGGTGAGCGCCATACGATCTTTTACCGCTTACGACCGGGTGCTGGTGTACAAATTTGACCCGGACTTCAATGGCGCGGTGGTGGCTGAAAGTCGCGCTGATTTTCTGGCGCCGTTTCTTGGTCACCATTTCCCGGCCCACGACATTCCTCCCCAAGCGCGCGCCATGTATCAGTACAACGCGGTGCGCATTATTGCCGACAGTCACGGGCTCCCCATACCCCTAGTTCCGCAAGATAATCCCCAAACCGGAGAGCCGCTAGACCTGAGTCTGGGGGCTTTGCGTGCGGTATCGCCGATACATCTGCAATACCTGCAGAATATGGAGGTGGGATCGGCCGTTTCCATAGCTATCTTTTCCGACGCGGGCCTTTGGGGGATAGTCTCTTGCCACAGCCGAACCCCCAAGTTGATGCCGCTTTCGGTGCGAGAGTCGGCAGCAACATTCACTCAGATTGCCTCACAACGGCTATTTCTTCTTCAAGCCCGAGAAGAAGGCCGGTATCGCAGTGAGGTACAGACACACCGGGAATTTTTTGTCGCGCGTATTAACAGCGAAGCCCCCGAGGATCTTTTAAGAGATCAGGCCGCGGGCTGGCGAAAGCTGCTCAACGCCTGCGGCCTGGTTTTTAGCCATCGCGGTTTGCTTTATCGGGAGGGGCAAACGCCAGTGCCGGAGGATATAAGGGCACTGACCAATTGGTTGGAAACGCAGGTCAGCGGTCTCGCGCTCTGGGTCACTGATTCTCTCCTTGCCAGCGGCTATCGCGGCGCAGTCGATATGAGCTGTGGTTGCGGGGTGCTGGCGATACCTCTGACCAACGATGCGGCCGGAAAGAGCTGGCTGCTGTTTTTTCGCCCGGAAAAGAAACGCACTATAGATTGGGGCGGCAAGCCTGAAGGCATAGTTGTCGATGTCGAAAATCAGCCAAGGCTTTCGCCGCGCCGTTCATTTGCTACCTGGGAGGAGGTCGTCGAAGGCATCTGCGAACCCTGGCAGCCAGCCGAAAAATTGGCGATCAGGGATCTGGGCAGCGATTTGATGGTGGCGATCTCGGCACATGAAATTACGCGCTTGAATATGGACTTGCAAAAGAAGCAACAAGCGCTCGCAAAAGCGAATGAACGATTGCGACAACTGGCGCTGACCGATCCGCTCACAGGTGCCGGAAACCGGCAGAAAACCGAGAACGAAATCGACGCGGCCCTCAACAGCGCCCAGCGGCACGACAATGTTTTTTCGCTATTGTTGTTCGATATCGATAACTTCAAAGCCCTCAATGATACTTACGGCCATAACCTGGGCGATGAGGTGTTAAAGCGAATGGTCCAACGGGTTGGTGAATGCCTGCGGGAGTCGGACATACTCGGGCGCTGGGGTGGCGAAGAGTTTATTGTGTTAATGCCCAATACCGATAGCGCCGGGGCGCAAATACTTGCAGAGCGACTGCTGGAGCAGGTAGAAGGCACGGATTTCGGTTTGGATGAAACAATCACCATCAGTATCGGAGTGGCTCAGTGGCAGCCCGAAGACACTCGAACCGCCCTGGTGGCGCGAGCCGATGAGGCTATGTATGCGGCCAAGGAAGGCGGCCGCAACCAGGTATGTGTGAGCAATGCTTCTGATGTTAGAGATAATGGCGCATCAGATTAAAGGCCTTATTTGATAACTCCAGAGGTCGTCATTAATGATTTCTTTGCTTGAGTCGGACACCCTGGTGGTTTTGGTGACTGCGTTTACCGTTGGCTTGGTGGTGGTTTTTCACTACGAAGTCATCCGGCTTCTAAACCTATGGCTGCCCCGCCGGCGCACTCAACTGCAGGATAAACTTCATGGTCGGCACACAATTCTTCTGAGCATGTTTGTATTGCTCTTTGCGCACGTCATAGAAATTTGGCTATTCGGAGCGGCTTTTTGGTGGCTCTTGGCGCAGCAAGGTTACGGCTCGATCGAGGGTTACGCGGCGGTAAACTTTCTCGATTGTGTGTACTTCTCTGCGGCGAACTACACCACGGTGGGGTGGGGCGATCTTGCGGCCAGCGGGGATATCCGGTTTCTCGCCGGCACCGAGGCTCTGGTAGGTTTTATGATGATCACCTGGTCGGCCTCGTTCAGCTATTTGGTCATGGCCCGAACCTGGGGCGACGACGAGGATTGATTTGGCCCGACAAAACTGAACCTCACGCCCCCGAATTGGCAAGTAAAGTTCGCAACAATTCATCCATGGCGCGCCATTCTTCGGCGCTTATCTGTTCGCCCAATTGCTGGACGCCGACGAAGTGAGCGTAAACCAGCTTCGCAATTAGCGGGCTCTGGGCTGCATCCTGCATTTGCCCGGCGATTAGCTGGCTGAGGTAGCCGATGCGCTCCTGGTCAACCTGCATCAGCTTCTGCGCCACGGTGTTTTCATAGAGCGCCCAGGCCCGAATAGCTACTTCGGGTCTGGTGTCGATGCTCTGGGTAATATCGCTCAACGCCAGGCTGCGCTCCGGCAGGGCGGCAATCTGCTCGACCGATTCGATGATCTTGCGGGTGTTGCGCTCCTCCCAATAATCCAGCAAATCGGTCACGTATTGGGCTCGATTGCCAAAGTAGTGATAGAAAGAGCCTTTGGTGACTTTGAGCTCAACGCATAGCCGATCAATTTTCAGGTGCTCGGGACCTTTGCGAGCCAATACCTCAAGGCCTCGTTCAAGCCAGTCCTCCCGGGTCAATCTCATAGTGCATGCCTAGTTGAGTTTTTAGCCAAAATCTTCAGGCCGTCGAGCCTTGCATGTTCGCAGCCGAGCCGCTCCAATGGGGCCAGAGTATCAACAGGCCCTGGGGAATAAACAGCCAGGCGCCGGAGGCCGGCAATACGAATGCCACTCCCAGGCCCGCGGCCAGCATACCCCAACCGAGCAGGGAAGGCAGAGGCCGATGGCTGTGGCGTAGCCACTGCTGCATCAAATAGCCGAGCAGCATCCAGAAAAAACCCAACACCAGAAACCAGACAATGGCGCTGCGGGCGAAGTTAATTTCGCCTGCGGGTTCCACGGTATTCCACCAACCGGCTTTATGCATTCCCAGCAGAATGCTCCATCCCATAATCAGGCCAATGGTGTTGTGAATGATACCAGTGGCAATCAGATAATAACCGCTGTATTTGGTCGCTTGCATTTCTCTCTCCTCATCCTTAAAAAAACAATACCATACCGTATGGTATGTGTTGAGGCAAGCTGTTCCCGTTCGTTTTAAGATCTAGAAACAGACCCTGACACAAGGGCACTGGAGGGTTAAACTGAAGGCAGACCTCAGCCCAAGGCTAAAAACCCCTTTGTCCAAGAATGGTGTCACTATGATTCCCGACTTCGCCCAACGACTCCTGCACGAACTGAATCAGAAAATCCCCGGAGCGTCCGAGTTGCTCCCCAAAAAAGAGCTGCGCGCGGCTTTGAATTCCACCTTGAACAAAATGGATCTGGTGACCCGCGAGGAGTTCGACGCCCAGGCGGCGGTACTGCAACACACCCGCCAGCGCCTGGAGGCTCTGGAAGCCCAGCTGCGCGAACTGCAGAAGCAGGGCGCCGCCGAGCATAAAAAGTCCGACGAGCTTTAATCCGCCGGCAACAAGGCGATAAAAAAGCCCGGTCAATGCCGGGCTTTTTTTATTCAAAGGCTGGGAGTGGTGGCGTGCCGATTAGCGGCCCGCCTTCAGCAGTTCCCAGTAGCGCTCATAGATCTGTAGGGCTTCACCCAGGTCCTGATGAAAACCACCGGCGGCGATCACTTCTTCAGACGGAAACACCACTGGATTGGTGCGCAGCTGCTCGTCTAACAAAGCGATGGCGGCGGTGTTGGGGGCTGCATAACCCAACTCCTCGATGCAGGCCTTGCCGCTTTCGGCGCGCAGCATAAAGTCGATGAACTTGTGGGCGTTTTCGACATTGGCGGCGTTTTTCGGGATCACGAAGCTGTCGGCCCAGAGCACCGCGCCTTCTGCGGGGTAGACATACACCAGGTTGTCCATTTCCTGCTGGGCCATATAGGCCTCGCCGTTCCAGATTACGCCAATGTTGACGTTGCCCTGAATCAGCGGTGTTTTGGGCGAATCGGAGTTAAAGGTTTTGACGCTCGGCATTAGCTCCCGCAACAGCTCGTAAGCTTCCCGAATTTCGTCTTCATCGGTGGTGTTGTTGGAGTAGCCTTTGACTCTGAGCGCGGCGTGGAACACATCGCGCATGTCGTCCATCAGCATCAATTCGCCCTGGTATTCGGGGTTCCACAAATCGGCCCAGCGGGTCACCTTGCTGGCGTCCAGCTCGGCACCGTTGATGGCGATGGCGGTGCTACCCCAAAGATAGGGCACGCTGTACTGGTTGCCCGGATCGTAGGCTTTGTCCAACAAGGTGGCGTCGAGGTTGGCGTAGTTGCTCAGCTGAGACTTGTCGATCGGCTGCAGCAGGCCTTCGTTGCGCATCTTTTCCACATAAAAGGTCGAGGGCACGGCCAAATCGTAGCCGCTGCCATCGAGCAGCTTCAGGCGCGCGTACATGGCTTCGTTGCTTTCGTAGGTGGCGTATTCCACTTCGATACCGGTTTCCGCGGTGAACTGCTCGAGCAGATCCGCGGGGATATACTCGGTCCAGTTGTAGATCACCAGTTTTTGTTCGGTTTTTGATTCCGGTGCCGGCTCGGCATCCTGTTTCTCCGAGCAACCACCGAGCAGCGCGGCTATCGCTGCCAAAGCTAGCCATTTTTTCATCGTACAGATCCTCTGGAATGTAACAGCAATTGAGAAAACAACACCAACACCAGCGACACCAATAACAGCAGGGTCGAAATCGCATTGACCTCGGGCGATACGCCCACCCGCACCATCGAATAAACTCGCAGCGGCAAAACTTCGTAGCCGGGGCCGGTGACGAAGGAGCTGACGATCACATCGTCGATGGACAGGGTAAAACTGAGCAGCCAGCCGGCGGCCACCGCCGGCAGCGCCAGCGGCAGAATGATTTGAAAAAATATCCGGCTTTCGCTGGCGCCCAGATCGCGCGCCGCCTCCAGCATGCGCATATCGAAACCGCGCAGGCGCGAATAGACACTGACGATTACAAACGGCAGGCAGAAAGTAATGTGAGCGATCAGCAGTGAGATAAAACCCAGCTTGATGCCCAGCGCCAGAAACACAATCAGCAGCGAAATCGCCATGACGATGTCCGGGGTGAGCATGCTCACAAACACCATCGACGACAGTACCGCCTTGCCCCTAAACCGGTAGCGGTGCAGCGCCACGGCGGCCAGGGTGCCTATGACGGTCGCGACAGTCGCCGCCACTGTGGCGATGGTGAGCGAATGCCAGGCGGCTTCCATCAAAGCCTCATTGTCGAACAGGCGCTGATACCACTTGAGGGTGAAACCCTGCCAGTTGATGCCGTAGCGCGAGGCGTTGAAAGAATTGACCACCAAAAGCGTGATCGGCACATAGATGAAAAACAGCACCAGCGCCAGATAGAACCAGCGGTGCAGGCCCCAGTTAGAAATCCGCATCGTTGATCCCTCCGGAGCGGCTGACAAAATGCGCGGCGCGGAAATAGAGCCAGAGCATCAGGCCCAGCAGCAGGATCAGCAGCACGCTGAGCGCCGAGCCGAAGGGCCAGTCGCGGGTGTGCAGAAACTGGTTCTTGATCACGTTGCCCAGCAGCAGATTTTTGCTGCCGCCTAACAAGTCGGCAATGTAGAACATGCCCATGGCCGGCAGCAGCACCATCAGGCAGCCGGCGACTATGCCGGGCGAAGTGAGCGGCACCGTGATGCGCCAGAACCTCTGCCAGCCATTGGCGCCCAGATCGCGCGCCGCCTGGGGCAGGCGCGGGTCGAGCTTTTCCAAAGCGGCGTAGAGTGGCAGCACCATAAACGGCAGCAGAATATAGCTGAGCCCTAGCACCACCGCGAACTCGGTGTAGAGCAGTTGCAAGGGCTTGTCGATCAGCCCCAGGCTCAACAGGCTGGCGTTGATCAGGCCTTTGTTGCCGAGAATAAACTGCAGCGCGTAGGTGCGCACCAGCGAGTTGGTCCAGAAGGGCACGATCATCAAAAACAGCACCACCGGGCGCCAGCGCTCGGGCAGCTGAACGATCGCCATGGCAAAGGGATAGCCCACCAGCAGGCAGGCCAGCATCGCCAGCAGCGACATGCGCAGCGAATCCCAGAGCACCTGCAGGTA
>CAZKCY010000089.1:0-8084 GCA_964551155.1 uncultured Marinimicrobium sp.
GCCCGCGGCACCAGGCTTGCCTGGCCACTATGTTCTGGCTGGCTCAGGCCGGTTACCTCAATTACGAAACCAGCATCCGGCAGGAGGCTCTGGACCAGGCAACCCTCACCCAACGGGGCTTCACCCTGCTCGCCAGCCGATTGCCAATCGCCGAAATCAGCGGACTTGAACCACCGGATAGCGAGGCGGCGGACGATCTACCCGCAGCCGTGGCAGCCCAGAAAACCAACGGTGCTGGATTATTGCGCCAGGTATTGGCCAGAGGTTCTTCTTCGGCGATTGAGCAGGTGGTGCTGGAGCTGTTACGCCAGTCGCGCCACCACCCCTAACAGGGTTTTAGTTTTCTCTAAAGCCCAGGGGAGCCAAGCGCTCGGCAATTTTCCCCCGGACCTGAGCCTCAACTCCGGCTTCAAATACCAGCCGGTAGTTGTTGAACTCGCGCCGCACCGGATAGTGTTTGCGCAGGGCGTCAAAGCCTTTGCCAAAGGATTCCTCGCCTTCGTCAGCGCGCTGAGCCAGAGCCCGCAACTGCCGGTCGTCGGCGGCTATAGCGTACACCTGTTCTATGGCATTGCGCACCGCCAACCATGGGTCATTGGCTCGAATCCGGCAGTGGTTATTTTCCAGAGCCGGCAACTGATCCGACAGCTCTTTGGTCGGTTTCTGACCCAAGTGCCGACACAGCGCCTGATAAATCATCTCGGTGCCCTTTACCTTGCCATCGTAGCTGTAGCCGGCAATGTGCGGGCTGCCCAGATCCACCTGCCGCAACAGCGGCCGGGAGATGTCCGGCTCGGGCTCCCAGACATCAAGCACCACCTGCAGATTCGCGCCCGACTCCAAATGCGCCAGCAAAGCGGCATTATCCACCACCGGCCCGCGCCCGCCATTGAGCAGCAGCGCGCCAGGGCGCAGCTTGCGCAGCTCTTCGGTACTGATCAAATGGTGGGTTGGATGGGGCCCCCTGGTGGTATATGGGGTGTGCAAACAAACGATATCGCAGTCGAGCACCGAGTCGAGATCGGTCAAATCAGGGTTTTGCTCGAGGCTCAGAAAAGGGTCGTAGCAGCGGCACTCGACCCCCTGAGCGCGCAGCCGCTTATACAAAAGCCCGCCGACGTTGCCGCAGCCGATAATTCCTACCCGTCGACCGAGCCAGTCGATGTCCAGATGCGCCAGAGCAGCGTAGACATACTCCACCACAGAATTGGCGTTGCAGCCCGGAGCACTGGCCCAGGTAATTCCAGCCGAGTCCAGGTAGTCGCGATCCAGATGATCGACGCCTATGGTGCAGGTGCCCACAAAGCGCACCTTGCTCTCGGCCAGTAGCGCCTGGTTGACTTTGGTCACCGAGCGCACCAGCAGGGCATCGGCGCCCCGCAGGTCCTCCGCGGCCATACTGCGCCCCGGCAGGCGTACCACTTCTCCCAGGTCGGCGAAGAACTCTTCCACCATGGGGATATTTTCATCGGCAATAATTCGCATGGGTTTCCTTATTCCAAAACTCTTTGAACACGGGTTATAAAAGGCTTGCCAAACCCCATCTCTCGGGCAAACTCTTCCAGCCCAGGCCAGTTGGGTTCGCGCAGCTGCAAATCGCCCAGCTTCAGCCCTAACGGCAAATCTTCGACAATCCGCGCTAGCTGCTGGGCAATTTCGATCTGCTCCCTATAATCGAGTAGCTTCTCGGCCAAGCCGCGCGCGCCGCGTATCGGCAGCTGCGCCAGACTGTCCGGGTCCTCAAATAAGTTGGTTAAGCTACCGTAATGCTGTAGCAATGCGCTGGCGGTCTTGGCGCCAACGCCGGGCACACCAGGGATATCGTCGATGCTATCGCCCACTAGCGCCAAGTAATCCACCAGCTGCACTGGGGTCACGCCCAGCTTGCGCTCAATATCCCGAGCGCAAAATGTCTGGTCGGCGGCGTGATCCCAGAGATAATCCTGAGACCGGGCCAGCAACTGGCCCAGATCCTTGTCCCGGGTCAGTATAGCGATCGGTCGGGGGTTGGTACGACAGATACGGGTTAAAGTACCGAGCAAATCGTCGGCTTCGTGGGTCCGACTGGCGTAACTCGCGATTCCCAAAAGCTCGCCAAAGCGTCGGCAAGCGCGCAACTGAAAGGCCAGCGCTTCATCCGGCAGAGCCCGGCTGGCCTTGTAGCCCGGATAAATCTCATTGCGAAAGCACTGGCCTAGGCTTTCATCGTAACAGGCCGCGAGGTGTGTCGGCCGCCGCTGTTCGAGCAAGCGCAGCAAAAACAGGCTGTAACCGTAAACAGCGCCAGTACCGTAGCCTTTTTCGGCACTGAACCAGTTGTCGGGCATGGAAAAGTAATAGCGGAAAATGTAAATCGACGCATCAATCAGGCAGATCGGAGCTTGGCTGGCGCTCATCAGAGCTGATCCCGAGCGAAGTTCGCCGGCTCGAGCAAGTCGGCCAAGCTAGGCACCGTGCGGTAGTGACTCACCAGTGTTTCGAGGAAGGTTTGAACCCGCTGATTGACCCCATACCGGCAATAATCCTGAGCCTGCTGACAAATGGCGCTCTTGAACGAATCGCTCGGCCCCTGGTCCAAACTCAAGTTGTCGGCACTGACTCGAAAGCGCCAGCCGACGGCGGCGGAGAACAGCCATTCCAGTGCCTGGGGCTTGACTTCCACACGCTCAAATTCGCATTGCTGCTCCAGACTTCGACCATCTGGAGCGTACCAATAACCGTAATCCAGCTGCCGCCGGCGCTCGGCGCCGGCCACACACCAGTGGGCCACTTCGTGCAGAGCGCTGGCGTAGTAATCTCGGGTAAATACCACTTGATTGAGTTCCCCGGCTTTGGCCGCCGGCTGATAGAGCGGCTCCTCGGCGCCGCCGCGCAAGCAGGTAGCATGGCTGGCGATAAAAGTCCGATCGAATAGTTCAATTAACTGAGCGCTATCGTGCGCCCTGCTGCTGCCAACGTCTTGCAAAAATCGCATCCTCTGTTGCCACGGCAGTCGCCAGTCGGCGGCGGTGCAAGTTTTTGTGCCGCAAAGCCTTGTGCTTTGGCGCTTTAACCTATACTTTAACCATTGATGGCTGAAATTGGCCGTCTAATCTAGCGGGCTAGATGTTTAGCCCCAGCCTCAGCCAGGAGGTGTATTATGAAGACCTCAACGCCTAGCCACAACAAGGACAACGTGGTTGAACTCTTCTCGGGAAAGACATTTTCCGAACTGCAGGACCAGCGCTTTATACGTCTAGCTCCCGAGCTCGACGGCCTGGAAATGCTCTACTCCAACGACACCAGCTCAGATAAGCTGTTCAGCCTCAAAGTCCTCTGTTGGGGCTTGCGCGCCAATGGCGAAGTGGTCGGTTTGGTACCCTGGCTCAACGACATTGTTGCCTGCCCGGACATATACGACCCGCTCAACGGTCAGTGGGAAGGTTACTACGACTCGGGAATCGACGAAATTTTCTTCGACGCACCCATGCATAAAGTGGTCGAGCTGGAAACCGCCGCTGAATACTACGAGCTGCAGTGCGAGCACGACGACGATGTCGTGCAGGAATTGCCGGATACTATCGGTACCCACGCGGTCCTGGCAACCGAGGAAACGAATCGTCTATCGCTGGTCGAGGTGGTCAGCTGGCGCCTGCTGCACGATGGCAGCATTTACGGCATGCTTACTGACCTGAATAAAGTGGTGAGCACCCCGGTATTGCCCGGCGACGACTGCCTCTACCCGGCCCAGGGCAGCGACCAGTTCCGCTACTTTTTCCAACACCAGATCGCCAACAAGATCAAGGCGGAAGATCCTGAAGCCTTGGCCGCCATTTCGCTTCTGGTGGACGGGAATTAAACCGAGTTTTGGAGTGGCGCCAGCCCAAGGGCTGGCGCCGCTCAACAGTTTCTAATAATCCGCTTTTTTTGAAACCCTTAGCCAGCACCCCCGTGGCTAAGCCTTTGCGGCCTTCGAAGCTTTACTCCGATTTTCGTATCCAGTAGTAGTAGCTTCCCCCTTCCTCGCGCTGCTCCATAAGCTCGTGCCCCAAAAACAAACAAAACTTGGGGATATCGCGCTGAGTTGACGGATCGGTGGCCACTACTTCAATCACCTCACCCGCTGGCAGTTCTCGCACGGCTCTATGCAAAAGCATGACCGGTTCAGGACAGAGCAAGCCTTTGGTGTCCAACTGTGTATTAACAATTCTATTCATAGTGTCACACATTCTATCAGCAGTCGGTGGTATCCGAAATGAGCTGCTAGACTCCTAACAGACAATTGAAAAACCGTCGGCGTGGTTTCGGTGCGTTGCGGCTCATTTAGCTCTGCCCTGTATCGACCGACTGCCTCGAAAAACGTTTTTCAACAGCCTAGCGCCGTAGGAGATTGCTGCTGGCATAGCCTTGGATAAGATTCTTTTGGGCGTGGCTGAAGCAAGCAGTTCCGAAGGAGCAAATAGTTCGCTGTCTCGGAAGCCAAAAAATGCCTTATGTGAAAAACAATCAAGCGGAAGGCGCGATCAGCCCAAGTGCACTGGAAATAACTTTTGATCTGTTGCGCCCAACTAGTCCATCTCTTGCTGAAGCTGTGCGGACTGCTCTGCACAGCCTGAGCGAACTGCCTCCTGGGCGGCGTTGCGGCAGTCGCGCTGACCAGCTGCCTTTGAATGCCGCTTTGATTTCCAGTCTTGAAGCCCAGACGGTCGGCAAGATTCTCGAGGCGCTTACCGATTTAGGCTCCCGAGCCCTAAAAGATAAAGAGCGCAATCCTGAACATATTCAGCTTTTGCACGACCTCCTGGAAGACTGGGCGGAACTGGCCGATTGGTTGCTGCAAAACGCCAGCAGCGGCGCTCGAGACTTACATTAGCAAATTTGCCCTGACCGCAAACTCATTGGCAGGACTCAGCCAGAGAGTTTAATTCCCGAAACCTGAACTGGCGCTTTGCTTTCCCGCCCTGTGGCGCTAAAATTATAAGACATTCGCCCAACGAATCGCCGGGACAATCAATGATTTACGTGTTAGTTGAACGCCACATAGCCGATGGCATGGAAACCACTTACGAGCTGGCCGCTCGACGCGCCTTGGAGGCCGCCCATCGAGCAGAGGGTTTTATAAACGGCGAAACCATGCGCGATCTGCAGCGGCCCAACCATCACTACCTACTGTCCAAATGGCGCTCTCTGCACGACTGGAAGCGCTGGTACTACAGCGATGAGCGCCACAATGTGATGAATCAGGTAAATCCCACTCTGTCGGATTTTGAAAAAATCACCCTGCTGGAAAATTAATAGCGGCGCCTGTCCAGGAGTCGCAAATGCCCGGTGACCTCTTCCCGGTCGTGGTAAAGCTGTTTGAAACCCAATTCAACTTGCACGCCCGCAGCGTCCAACTGCCCCAGCATCCGCTCCGATAGTCGGCTTACTTCGGCGTAGCGCTGCTTCATGGGCAGTTTCAAGTTGAACACCGCCTCTCGACATAAGCCGTTTAACGCCCAGTCGGTGATCAGACTGGCTACTCGAGCCGGTTTATCGGCAATATCGCACACCAGCCAGTCGATCGCTTTGGGGGGCTGATACAAGAAACCGTCAACCCGCTGATGGGTCACTTGCCCGGACTCCATTAATTCCTCTGCCATAGGGCCATTGTCTACCGCGTCCACAAACATCCCGCGCTTGACCAACTGCCAGGTCCAGCCACCGGGGGCCGCCCCTAGATCCACTGCCTTCTGGCCCCCGGCCAGGCGCTCATCCCATTCCTCGGCGGGAATAAAATGATGCCAGGCTTCCTCCAGCTTCAGTGTCGCCCGGCTGGGCGCGCCGCGCGGCTGGCGCAACCGAGGAATTCCCATGGGCCAGGGGGCGCGGTTGTTGCTTGGGCTGACTCCCAGATAGGCGCAGTTACCGGCCAGAAACAGCAAGTGCAACTGCCAGGGACTGTTGTTTTCAAGTTGACCGGCTGTTCTCAAGGCCCGAGACAAAGGCCCGGTAATCTTCTTGCCCAGGTTGGATAACTCTTTTCCGGCATTAGTATCCGGCGTTTCAACCACCAGCTCCCTGGCTACTGGCAGTGTCCGCGCCGCCGCCACCAAGGGCGTTACCCGATCATCCAGAGGTAAATCCGCCAGCAGCTCGGTAGCGGCGAACCATTGCCGAACAAAAATCAGTTGCCGAAAGCGCAGCACCCGAATCAGCTTTAAGGCGCCTTCCGGCTCCTGGGTAACGAATATCACATAGGCATTGCCTTCTTTGGCCTTGGCGAAGCCGTAAATACCCAGCTCGGCGGCCCGGTCGGTGATTTCGGCCGCGCACTCTTTTTCAAAGCCCGGCCGGCAGTGGAGAAACAAATGATTCAAAATTTTGAGCCTTTTAGTGTTTGACTAAAGAAATGCTTAAAGACCCCTGCGAGAAGCCAAATTTTTAAATTAGCGTCTTATAGCTTTGGGGGGGGGCAGGCACGGTTCGCAAAGTTAATAATTGCTTCCGCGGCGGTTTGCCAATGCTGTTCTTGCCGAAACCCCGATTTTACCCTGGGCTTGAAGTCGTGATCACCGTCTTCGAGCCAGACAAATTCAATTGTCTCACTTAACGAGTAAGCGGCCACTTCTTCTCGCGACCCCAAACGATCCCGGCTGCCCTGCACTATCAAAGTCGGTGTTTGCAGCCTTTCCAGATGTTCGGTGCGCCGCTTTTCGGGCTTCCCCGGAGGATGGAATGGGTAGCCAAGACACACCAAACCCGAAACCGATTCCTGATCAGCGATTAAGCTGGCCATGCGCCCGCCCATGGATTTGCCACCAATGAACAATGGCAAGCCCTGCGGTAGCTCCTCTCGGGCTTTGGCTATGGCTCGCTGCCAACTTTCGAGCAATCGCGCTTGGCCATCCGGTGGTCGTTTAGGTCCGCCTGAGCGACGCGCAGCCATATAGGGAAACTCGAAGCGCCAGACTTCGATACCAGTCCCCGGCAGATGCTCAGCCACAGCATTCATAAATTCGCTGTCCATGGGTGCGCCGGCGCCGTGGGCCAGCAGCAGACGCGCTCGCGCTGGTCCTTGCGGAAAATCGCGCAGCCAATCAATCATGATTCATTTGCTGGGCATCGCGCTTGGTCAAAAGACTGACCGACTCGGTGGCCGAATCGAACACTATGACCACCTCACCCCGTTCTACCTGACGTTCGACTTGGGCGACTTTACGCTCCAGAGAAACCTCCTCCGGGCCGTAATCGGTCCCTTCACGAGTGATAAACTCCTCAATCAGACCTCTAAGCGCATCGGGCGAAAGCTGTTGGTGTGGAATAATCATCGAGATGGGCTCACAATAACAAAACGATTCGAGACAGAGATAATAAGGAACACTCAGTGAACAACTATTTGGTACTCACCATCATCAGCGATGACAAGCCCGGCCTGGTGGAGCTGCTGGCGAAAACCGTCAGCGATCACGGCGGTAATTGGCTGGAGAGCCGCATGGCGCACCTAGCCGGCAAATTTGCCGGTATTCTGCAAATAGCCGTGGCGCCCGAACAACAGGCAGCCCTGACCGAAGCCTTAAATCAGCTTTCGACCAAAGGCGTAAAGATTGTTGTAGAGGCGGCTCAAGGTGTTGAGAAAGCCGCAAGCCAGGAGTTTAATTTCAGCGTCATAGGTCCCGACCGGACCGGCATTGTACGCGAAATTGCCCAAGCCTTCGCGGGGCGCAATATTAACATGGACGAGCTGGAAACCGACTACTCGAGCATGCCCTGGTCGGGCGAACCTATGTTCGAAGCCACAGGAATCATCGAGGTTCCGGAAACGGTCAATATGGATGAACTGCAGGATCAACTGGATCGAATAGCGGATGAGCTGGCCGTGGATATCCGCCTGGAAGCACCTAGCAAATAGCCGTGGGATGGGCACCGCCCACCGCTGTAGACTACCCACTCGTTGGGGGGGCACTGCCCACCTATTAGAACTGCCTTACTCAAACACCTCGCGCCAGTAAATCACTCGGTCGTGGCCACGATAAGAGCCGAAGCCGATGCGTGTAGGCGGAAGCTGAAGCTCGTTGTTGTAATCGCCGTCCTGGTTCCAGTCGAAGCGCAACCAGGGCAAGGTC